>JAJZZH010000058.1 GCA_021797675.1 Bacillota bacterium
CCGCCATAGAAGTGGACATAGGCTTCAGAGAGATGCTCGGCCTGATCGGCCAGCGAAATGACCCGAAGGTTATAGGCGTCGGCGGTTGGGTGCCGGACCCGCTGGTGCAGCAGCGGCCCATCGGCCGCCACCAGCGTTTCGTCGGCGTCCAAGACCAGGGTCCACGGCGTGTTTACGGCATCGCTGGCGACATTGCGAGCGGCGGAAAAGTCTCCCGTCCAGACCGTCGAAATCACGGTGGCACCTGCCGCGCGGGCAATCTCGGGCGTCCCATCGGTCGATCCCGTATCGACGACGACCATGGCTTGGACCCAATCGCGGACGGAGGCGAGGCACTGCGGTAAAAACGCGGCTTCATCTTTAACAATCATGGCGAGGGTAATTCCCGAGGCTACCATGCTTCGTTCACCGGCGCCGTGGCGGCTTGCAGTTGCAAGCGCGCCGTAATTTGCCGCAAGCATTCTTCGAGGGCGCTGCGGGCTTCGTCCAAGCGATCCCGGCGATGCTGCCACAGGGCATCGTTGAGGGCGCTCCAGATCATCCAATGATAGTGTTGAAAAAACCGGGCGTCTTCGCTGTCCGTGCGGGATAAATCGTAAAAGTGAGCCACGATCGTTTGCGCACGGCCCACCCAATGGCTCCACTGTGCGGGAGCCTCCTCGCCTTCGGCGGCTAGAGCGGCTTGGCACGCTTCGACGGCGGCTTCATACAGCAGTTTGCCACAGTAATCCGGGTTGTCGCTCAAAACGGCGTGTTCGGCATATTCGTAGGCCGCTTTCGACAGGGTGCGATCTAAGGGCATGTGTGGGTCAGTCCGGGCATCGTGCACCCAAACCTCCTCCTTTCGGGTACGACACATCGTTGGGAAAATTCGCGTGAAAAACCTGGAACGAGATCTTTATGGTAAGTGAGTGCGTTCCATTCTCTATGACGCGGCGGGAGCCCTGAATCCCATGACTTGCGACGCCCGCCGCGCCCGAACGTAGGTTAACCGCCACTGCCTCCGTTGGCACTCAGCGTGTTCATCATTTGCTGGGTCTGTGCCCATTGTTGTAGGCCTTTCGACCAGGCTGCGTAGGTGGACTGGGCTTGAGCCTGCTGGTTGGTGATTTCCTCTTCCACGGTAAGCGCTTGGTTCTGCAACTGGCCTAACTGCGATTTACCCAGCGTCAAGGCGGAGCCGGTCACGCTTTGTGTTCCAAACGCGTAATTGTTGAGGGTCCCACTGGCGACACTCGATAGCGCCGCAAAGAAGGATTGGACCCGATGGGGGTGTGCCTGGAGCGCTTGTTGCAACGTGGCGGTGTTGATCTTCATGTGATCCTGCGACGTAAAGGAAATGCCTAAAGCCGACAGGGAATAGCCGTCGGCTTGCGTATTCAGCATGGACTGCGTCAACATGTTCAAGTCACCCATCGGAATCGGCGACGTAAGGACTTGTTTGGGATTCGACGACAAGGTGCCACTGCTGCTCACGCTGCCGACGGTCCCGAAGGCCAGTTGGTGGGTATCGGACACCCATTGATTCCAGTTGCTGACCAGCGTCTGCACCGTATTCACGGCCGTGGCCGAATCCGGCTGGACGGTAATCGTGCTGGTCCCGGTGCTCGCGGCTTGCAGGGTGAGCCCGGGCAGGACGTTGGCAAAGGTGTCCGTCGGCGACGTATACGTGTTGCCCGATCCCACTGCAATCTGCGCTTGCGCGGCGGCTTGCACTTGATTCACACTCCCAGTGCTGCTCAGAATGCCCACGTCGCTCCAGACGCTGGTGGATCCGCTGTATTGGATGGACTCGCCGAGCGGCGTCCCAAAGATGGAGAGATAATACGTGGAATTCGCGCTGTCTTGTTCCACGAGCGCGTTAATCGGCGCCCCCGACTGATTTAACGCGCTGGCAATGCTCGCGAGGGACATATTGGGATTCACGGCCACACTGTAGGTGGCGCCTCCCATCGTCAGCGCAATACTCGTCGTTCCCAGGGCCAACGCCGTTGTGCTGTGGGAGATCGTCATGGCGGTGGTGTCGGTGCCGTCGATTTCTTGCGCAGCGACTTGTTGCACGGTGACGCGATAGCTCCCTGGCGATGCGGTGGCATCTGCCGTCGCCGACAAGATGTTAGGATTACTGGAGGACGCTTGGGCGCCCGTGAAATTGGCGGCGTTCGTCAGGGCGGAAAACGCGGAGTGGACCGCGCTGGCATCGCCCTGGAGGGTCGTCCAGGCAGCATCTTGCGTTTGCACGGTGGAGATTTGTTGTTCGATACCTTGGAGTTGCGTCGTCAATCCGGACACTTGCATATTCTCGTAGGTGGAAAACGGCATGTCGCTCAACATTTGGGCGGCAATGTTGTGACTGCCGTAGATGGCGGCCCAATTGATCGTTTGGCCGCCGCCGATGCCCCCGCTGGTAGCCATGAAACACCCCTTCCTTGATTTGGGCGCGAATGCAGAAAAATCCCTGTTCCGCCACCGGAAGTCGAACGACCTCCGGTGGCGGAACAGGCGATCATCCAGGCAAACCCGATCCTTATCCCAGAATCTTCAACACGGCTTGTGGAAGCTGATCGGCCGTCGCCAAGGCTTGCAAGCCTGTCTGCTGCAAGACCTGCGATTGGCTAAAGGCCGAAGAGACCTGGGCCATGTTCGCATCCTGAATGGTGCTTTGCGCGGCTTGCAGGTTGGTGTTTTGCGTGGCGAGATTGGACGTGGTGTAGTTGATTTGATCCAACTGCGAACCAATCTGGCCTTGGGCATTCGTGAGCATGGATAAGGCGTTGGCCGCTAAGGTGATGGCCCCTTGGGCGCTGCCTTGTCCCACGACACTGACCGACGCCAGTCCCAACGATTTCGCGGTGACGGCTCCTAACGAGGCGTTGATGGTGTTGGCCGATCCCTGGCTGGCTCCCACTTGGAACGTCAGCGGATTGCTGGCCGCCTTCACCGAAAAGCTACCGGTACCACTTCCCGCTCCGACGGACGCCGCATTGAATGACACCACGAAGGACGAATTGCCGGAAAGCACCGAACTCGTCCCCGCGACCATCTGCACGGTAGCTTGGGTGGACGTCGAGGATCCCGTGTAGGTCGCGGTCGCGACCGTGGCTCCTGCCTTGTTCGTGATGTTTATGATATCGCCGCCGGCCGCCGAGTTGTACGTCACTTTCGCGGTATACGTGCCCGCCGTGGCGTTGCCGCTATCCGGACCCAACGAGACCTGGATGTTATCGGTGGCCGTGGTGCTCATCGAGGTGGTGGCCCCGAAGGTGCCGTTCAACAGGTTCAAGCCGTTATAGTTGATGGTCTTCGCGTTGTTGTTGACTTGCTTGAGCAACGAGTTGATCTGGCTTTGAATGTCCTGCTGGTCCTGCGTGGTGACGGTGCCGTTGGACGCCTGCACCGCCAACTGTTGGATCTGCTGGACAATCTGTACGTCTGTCTGCATGCCGCCATTGGCGGTGTTGAGCAGGTTCGAAGCCTGGCTCGCGTTCTGACTTGCGGCGGTGAGACCTCCCAATTCGCCTTGCATCAAGTTGGCAATCGCCATCCCCGATGGGTTGTTGGCGGGCGAGTTAATCGACAGACCCGTCGACAACTGCTGTTCCTGGGTTTGCATCGCCGTATCCGTGCTATTGATCGCGTTTTGCGCAAACAGCGCGGCGGTGTTGGTGTTGATGTACATAAGGCCCCTCCTTGTGGGTGTCCGCTAAGCGGTTGGCTTAGGGACGATCGCGTGATCCGTCACGCGAGGATGCCGAGCGATGCTCGGTCCCGGGATCGATGAGGATCCCGGAAACTTTGCCCCAGGTTGCCGATGCTCCTGCAACGTGGGGACTTGTGGCACCGAGCGAGGAACCCGGTGGGCCAAAAACGGGGGAAGGGCGGCAAAAACACCCCCCCTATATGAGAATAACGGCGACTTACTGCGTAATCAGAGTGGGAAACAACACCCCATCGACTTGCGTGGTCCCGAAGATAGCCTGGAGATGGGTCAAGAGAACCTGGCGAAAGGCGTCCACGCCGGCCGGGGTTTGCAGCGCGCGAAAGGTTTGTTGCCGGGCCTCGGTGGTAATCATGGCCGCGATCCGATTATTCAGCGCGGTGCTGCTGGTGCCGCCGGACCCCCCCGCGGTGGCGGACGCGCCGGCCCGCGTCAAGGCAACAGGAGTGACATTAAAGGAGACCACCACGTCCAGATAGTGTCCATGAATCCCCAGATTGGATTCGACCGACGGCATGGTGATCGTGACGGCGGTCTCTCGCGTAATCGCCGGAAGGGAAGGGACCCGAGGACGCGCGTGATACGCCGGCAGATGCGCTGCCAGCGCCCGGGGCACGGGAACCACATGCCCATAAATCATGCCGCCGCTGGCGGCCAGCACCAGCAAAGGAAGCAGGACTACCATCCGTTTTCGATTTGAGACCACAGCGATCGCCCCTTGGTGAATGAGATCCCGATTAGATGTGCAAACTATCCGTCGTTTGCGCGACGGTGCCTTCCACTTTCAAGGCATCGGCGGTAGCGCCATAGGCCGTTTGATCGGCGATCAGCGCGGTCACACTTTGCGTCAAGGACACGCCGCTGCCATTGACGGCCCCGGGAACCAGCGTGGTCGCGGTGGCGGGCTGAAGATACGCCCGGCCGGATGCCGCCGTGGCGGTATACAACGTCCCGGCTTGCGGCGCGAGACCACTGGCATTCGCGAACGCGGCCAAGCGAATCGTGCCTAACGGCGTTCGGGTACCCTGTGGTGAGACGGCGGTCACCTGGCCATCGGCGGCAATGTGCACGGTCGACCCCGGAGGCGCGCGATGGAGACCCGCCAGCACCGCCCCGTTTGGCAACGCTAACTGGCCGGCCGCATTCGCCGTAAAGGCTCCATTGCGCGTATAGGCCACCCCGCCGCCCGAAGGCGTGACGACGAAGAATCCCGATCCGCGCACGGCCAGGTTGGTCGGAATGCCCGTCGGTTGAATCGACGCGGACCACTGGAGCGCACTGGGTCCCATGGCCACGCCATTCCCGGTTAACAGATCGGGACGCAGCCCGGTTTGCTCGAGGAGGGTCTGCGCGGGACGGGCCACGCCCGACGGCCGATTGGCGGTGGCCGCCTGTAAAGCCCCATATCCGTCGGTATTCCGATTCGCGAGGTTGGCGGCGGCGTCGGCAAGATTCGTTTGCGTGGCGGTTAATCCACTGGCCAAAATTCCAAAAGCACTCACGGCATCCGTTCCTTTCTTTTCGTATCGTTTCGTTTCTCACGCGTTTTTCGGGCTTACGGTACGGGAGGCAGCTGCGCCAGGGCCGCCATCTGTGTCAAACGCGTGCTTTCTTCGTTAAACACGTCGGCGTTGGCGGCATAGCTGGCTTGGGCCTGGGCAAGATTCGTTAAGGTGCCGGTGACGGTGACGTTGCTTTGGATAAGGCTGCCCGCTTGCACGACGCCACGCCATGCGCCGGCTTTGCCTTGATAGGTACTGTGGCCTAAATCCGTGAGGGTTCCATGCAAGGTGTGGACCGCCAGCTGTTGGGCCGGGCGACCGGCTTGCGTAATGCGACCGGAAGGATGGACGGTCCAGGGGAGTCGGCCTTGCAAACGTATGGGGGTTCCAGCGGCACTTAGCACTGGATATCCTGCTGCACTGGTCAGCACGCCGGTAGGGCTGACATGCAAGGCGCCGTTTCGCGTGTAGGCCGCCCCGTGGGGGGTTTGGACGCGAAGAAATCCCCCGCCACTGATGGCCACATCGCTGGGCACGCCGGTGGCGACCGCCGCTCCGGCGACGGTGCTGAAGCCGCTCATCGCCGCCACGCCCTGAGCGATGGGAGGCGTCAGTGCCACCGGCGCGGTGGCATGATGGGCATGGCCTCCCACGCGAAAGACGCTGCCGACGGGATCGCCCAGATTACGGGTGACCAGCGACAAGAACCCCGGGGTACGCACATTGGCCAAGTCGCTGCTGAGATTGGTCATGGCTTGCTGTTCGGCGACCATGCCGTCGGTGGCTGTGTAGACCGTATTCAGATCATTATCATCCTTTCTAGGTTTCCTCTGGGTCTACGCGTTTTTTACGATCGTCATAATGATCTGATCTTGTTGCTCGGAGCGCACTAACGCAGCCATTCCCGTCTGCATGAGCAACTGCTGACGGGCCATGCGGGCGCTGATTGTGGCAAAATTCGCGTCCTGCCAGGTGGCCTGCGCGGCTTGCGTCTGAAGGTGGGCGCTGGCCAAGTTGCCGGCTTGAGCAGTAAGCTGATCGATCGACGCTCCGAGGTGCGCTTGGATCGTGGTGAGATGGCGTAACGCCGATTGAATTTCGGTGAGACTGGCAGCGGCGCTGGCTTCGGTCGCAAGACTGACACTGCTCAGCCCCAACGCATGCGTTGTCAAACGCGGCAGATTCAGCGCCGTTCGATCCGCGGCTTGGTTGCTGCCGCCGCTTTGCATCGTGATGCCTGAAGCCGCAGCGCCAGACGATGACGTCGTCGTCGTGGCCGATGCGGTGGTGAATCCAAAAATGGTGTCGCCGCTATAGTACCCGTTGTAATGATCGTATCCCAGTTGGTAATGAAACGTCAGGCTAACCGGACCATTCCATCCGGGACCGCCACTGGTGTAGGGATAGGCGATACCATTTTCTTCGATAAGTGCCGTCACGGTATATCCGGGAATGCGGCTGTCGCTCGTGCTGACGGTCATCGTGCCACTGGTCGGCACGGTCGTGGACGCCTGCTGTAGGAAAATTATGAGGCCCTCCGGCTGGCTCGACTGCGGATTGGCGCCCGTGCTATAGGCATGAATGGTCATCGTGCCATACGATGGGTTCGAAGGGTTGTCCACGGCCGCTCCGAAATCATATTCCGCCGGAGCCCCAGCGGGTGTCACGCTCGGAAGCCCGCTTTCCACGAGTTGGCTGAATTGGCCGTATTGACCTCCCAGGCTATTCTTTTCGGTGGAGTTCGGCCAGGGTAGGGGTTGCCACGTGGGGGTGGCGCTGCTCGTTCCACTGCCGGCCGTGCTGGCTGTGCTGGACCCCGGCGTGTTTGGAAATACGGGAATGCCGTTATAGACCGTCTGGCTGGTCTGATCGATCTGGGACAGCAACGCATGCACTTGCGCCTGCAAATCCGCGCGATCCTGCACGGTGTTCGTGCCGTTCGAGGCTTGCACCGCGAGTGTTTCCAGTTGTTGCGCGATCTGCATATCGTTTTGCACCGCCCCGGATGCCGTGTTAAGCAGGGCAATGCCTTGCCGCACGTTTTGATGCGCTTGACTCAACGCGCCCAATTGACCTTGGGATAAGGTCGCCATCATGCTCGCCGCCGGGTTCGTAGCCGGATCGACGAGCGCATTGCCGGTAGCCGCTTGGGTTTCCGTCGTTTGAAGGTGCGCGAGGGTGGTGTTGAGTGCGTTTTCGGTCCACAATGCGGACACGTTCGTGTCGAGGTACAGCGTCATCCCCGCCTTTCGCGAAGGGTTGCGTACGAAAATAATGGCTCTCTTATATGAGGACTTCGCGAAGGGCGGTCGTTGGACCGGACTAGGCGATGGGAGGTCGACGGGCGAACGCATTCCAGAGACCCCGAATCCCTCGGGACGCAGGAACCGGGATGCCCGCCAGCGTCCGTTGGCACGTCTGGAGGTCGCGCGTGACGAAACTCTCGGCGGCGGTCACCAAACGGTGCTGTTGCAACGCTCGGGCGACGTGCACATCATCGCGAACGACGCCCAACGGCGTCCAGGTTTCTTGAAGGTGGTCACGTGCTGCGCGCGTCAATTGGGCTAATGCCATCTGTCCGTAATCGAGGGAAGGGACCCGGTTGCACAGCACCCACTGCTGGCCATCAAAGCGCACGGCATGCAGGGCCTTCATCAAGCCATAGGCATCGTAAATGGCGGGCTGTTCCGCTTGCGTCACAATCAGCACGCTGTCGGCAGCCCGAGCAAGCTGAATGAGTTCCGGCTGCACCCCGGCTCCCAAGTCCCAAATCATCCACGCATACTCCGTGGCCAGCGCGGCCAAGTCATCCGAGAGCGCTTGGACTTGGACGTCCGTGAGATGCGCCCATTCGGGTGCCGAGGCGGCCCCGGCAATCCAGCGCAGCGTGGGCACCTTGGGATCCGCAACGGTCACGGCCTCGCGAAGGGTGCGATGGCCCGACAAGACATCCCCCAACGTCGCCGTGGGCTCTGTCGGCCAATAGCATTGCGCGTTGGCACAGCCCAAGTCGGCATCCACAAACAGCACGGACGCGCCTTGGCGAGCGAGTTGCCACGCGAGATTGACGGCAATGGTGGTTTTGCCCACCCCGCCTTTGCCGGACGCCACCGCCAGGGTCCGGGCGGAAGGGCCTTCCGTGGTATCGGCGGTATCCGCAGGGGTCTGAACCGACGCAGGCGAAGATTGGGTCGCGGCCCACGTGGCGAGCGCATCCAGCTGAGACACGCTCATCCAACCACCTCCACGGCGGGCGGGGGGGCCCAGCCTTGAACCGCTTCCAGCGTCGCGGGAACCAAATCGTCCGGAACAGTCTGTCCCGTCCCCAAGTAGCTCCAGGCCCATCCCAAAGTGTGTACCACCTGGGCAATCTTCGTCAGGT
>JAJZZH010000134.1 GCA_021797675.1 Bacillota bacterium
ATCCATCGGCAGGGCAGGTGATGATGATGGATACGCATCCGCTGATGGATTTAAAGACGGATTACGCATTCAAACAACTGTTTGGCCAGCCGCAAACCGCAGACATCTTGATGGCGTTCGTCAATGCGTTACTCAAACGCCAGGACTCCGATCGGTTTGTCGCCAGCGACTGGCCCAATACCGAGATTGCGCCATCACGGCGTTCGGGCAAAGGCAAGCGGCTCGACGTCTATGTCCATTCCGAACGTGGCGAACGCCTCCATATCGAAATCCAGGTCGGTCGCATGGCCGCATGGCCCAAGCCCTGGCGGGCATGGACTACGGAGCATTGCATCGCATGATTACGATCAATATCGTAAATTTCGTGATGCTGCCCTCGACAGCCCGCTACCACACGTCGTATCATGTGTACGAAGATGCGCAGCGGTTTCTGCTCACGGACGTCTTCGAAGTGCATTCTGTGGAGTTGCCAAAATTCCGGCGCACCCGTGGCGGGCAAATGCTGGCCATCGCACAAGATCCGTTGGGACGGTGGTTGCTACTGCTGGACGCCGCGAAAAACCGCCGAATTCGAGAAGCCCTGGAGGTGATCGCCATGGCGGACCCTACGATGGACCACGCCTTGGGCGTATGGGAAGAGTTGAGTCAGGATCCTGAGCAGTATGCGGCGTATCTCTCGAGACGCATGGCCCTCTTGGACGAGGTGTCGCAAGTCCACAGTGCAGAACAAAGAGGCTTAGAGAAGGGATTTCGGAAAGCTCAATGGGCTATTGCGCGGGCAATGCTGGCCGACGGTGAAAGCATCGCGCGTGTGATGAAACTGACCGGCCTCCCGGCCGAAGAGGTAGCCGACTTGCAGCGCCACGAATCCTGATGGGGAGCGTCTCTATGAGTTCGGATCGTGCCGGCCATCTCCACAATGCATGGGTTCTGTTGCCAACCACATCAAATATATTGTGGGTTTGCTTATAATCGTCTGGATTAATGGACGAGCTAGACGGCGTTTAGCCTAAACCCATCTTGGCCTCACGGCTGCGATGCCATCCGCTCCCAGGGCCGCTTTAAGCCTTGGGCCGGAGTAGGATCGGCTGTTTGTTGGGCAGAGCACAATGTTCTGGGTAGTACGATGGTGTCGCCTTCGAGTGTAGCGCGCAAATCGCCGCTTCACCGTTTTCGTTTCCCTTCGATCCCCTGTGGCAGAATTTCGGCTGGAGTTCCCCAAGCGTCAGGACACGTTCGTGCTCATTATCCCGGACCGGACGACCCGTCCGCTGGCCGAGGGATGGCGTTCCCGATACACGAAGATATTCCATTCGCCATCGGCGACGTATTCGGTCTCCTCCGGGAACGGGTGGTACGCGATAAGGATCATCGCGTGCGCATAAGCAGTAACTTGATTCACCGGCAATTGCCGGCCGGTTCCCATGGCACCATTCCGATCGCCTTTGTCCTGTCTTTGATGCGCTATTTCGTGGTCGGAATCACCAACGGCGCCATTAAAATGTAGAACGCCGGTCATGCTTTGCCTAGTCCCCCCCCGGTTCCGCCCCGAGCACGGGGACTGGGCGATATCTCCGGCACGTTTGAAATACAATCGCTCTGCGCTTGGTCTGCCGACCAGGGATCCATATCGACAGGGGTTCGGTAGCGATTCCACGGTATAATCCATCGGCAGGGCAGGTGATGATGATGGATACGCATCCGCTGATGGATTTAAAGACGGATTACGCATTCAAACAACTGTTTGGCCAGCCGCAAACCGCAGACATCTTGATGGCGTTCGTCAATGCCTTACTCAAACGCGAGGACGCCGATCGGTTTGTCGCCAGCGACTGGCCCAATACCGAGATTGCGCCATCACGGCGTTCGGGCAAAGGCAAACGGCTCGACGTCTATGTCCATTCCGAACGTGGCGAACGCCTCCATATCGAAATCCAGGTCGGCCGTGTGGCCGCATGGCCCAAGCGGAGCCTTTTGTATTGGAGCAGCCTCTACGAGGCCCAAGCCCTGGCGGGCATGGACTACGGAGCATTGCATCGCGTGATTACGATCAATATCGTAAATTTCGTGATGCTGCCCTCGACAGCCCGCTACCACACGTCGTATCATGTGTACGAAGATGCGCAGCGGTTTCTGCTCACGGACGTCTTCGAAGTGCACTGTGTCGAGTTGCCAAAATTCCGGCGAACCCGTGGCGGGCAAATGCTGGCCATCGCACAAGATCCGTTGGGACGGTGGTTGCTACTGCTGGACGCCGCGAAAAACCGCCGAATTCGAGAAGCCCTGGAGGTGATCGCCATGGCGGACCCTACGATGGACCACGCCTTGGCCGTATGGGAAGAGTTGAGTCAGGATCCTGGGCAGTATGCGGCGTATCTCTCGAGACGCATGGCCCTCTTGGACGAGGTGTCGCAAGTCCACAGTGCAGAACAAAAAGGCTTAGAGAAGGGCTTGCAGAGGGGGTTGGAGAAGGGCTTAGAGAAGGGATTTCGACAAGCTCAATGGGCTATTGCGCGGGCAATGCTGGCCGACGGTGAAAGCATCACGCGGGTGATGAAATTGACCGGCCTCCCGGCCGAAGAGGTAGCCGACTTGCAGCGCCACGAATCCTAATGGAGCGAGGCAACCCTGGCCCAAACCCATCTTGACCTGACGGCTGCAATGCAATCGTCCAGGTCATGCTCCTGTTCCGACCCTCGCCGAGCGGCGTGGTAGCGCGTTTTGCTCCCAGCGTGCAACCAGAATCTGGGCAGCCCCCCATGTCGCCATACCAACCACCAACAGTTAGAACATGGCCACGAAACTTCCCCCGGCGCCAGGGCATGGAAATCATCACCCCCTCAGGTTCACTGCGTTTGCTCAAGGTGCGTTGCTGATTTGACTTGGGTGCTAGTTGGATTGCTCAACGGAGAAATATAGAAGGCTGCTCTTGCTAGAAAAACTTCTGATCTTCACCCAGGAACTCCGTAACCTTTCTTTCCGCTGCGGCGTTCTTGTTGTTGACCCTCCACCCATGCCGCCTGACGTCGGCTAGGACCGCAACATTCGAGACTGCCAACGCTCTCAGCTGCGAACGGGCAAGCTCAAAGCAGGTCGCCATGACGCTTCCGGTCAGGAGGTTGAGTTCGAGAGAGCGCGACGGTCAGAGAGAAGAAGGGCTAAAACACGAGCAACGAACACGAAAAGGAAGGGATTCTTGATGCACCGGGGAATTTTTTGGGCTGGCGGAGGCGTCGGCGTTCTGGTTGCCGTTGCGCTGTTCCTGCCGGGCGCAAGGTTTGCTCCGCGACCGGCCGCTACCACCGCGGCTGCCAGCCAACGCACCATCACGGTGATGGGCAGCGCATTGGAGTCGTCTCCGAACAATGGCACCGGTATCAATGAGGTTTCAATCAATCTGTCTACGGCGGGACATCGGTCGCTTGAGTCGTCCCTAGCCGAGCTGAACGGCGAGGTCACCGTCGTCGTGCAAGCGGCCAGGAAACTCGGCATTCCGGCGAGCGATATTAGCCAGAACAATCAAGGATTTTTTTGGAACAACCAAGGCGTGCCGGGCAAATTCTCCGGTGGCGTCAATGCCAACGACAACATCGTGATCACGGTGTCCGCCAAGAACACGCAGAGCGTCTTCGTGGCCGTCGTCCATGCCCTATCCGCCTTTTCCCGGCATCCTGGCAACAACAACATCTATGTCAGCCCCCAAAGTCAGTTTGAGCCCGTCAACGCCAGCACCGCCAGCATTGATGCGGCATTGTCCGCGGCCACCCATGAAGCCACCGCGATTGCCGGCCGCATGGGAGTCGCCTTGGGCCCTATCCAGTCGGTCACCCAGGAACCTTACACCGGACCCCAAAACGGCAATCAAACCGCGGTCACCCTAAAGGTAGTCTTCATCACCCGGGCCGGGTAGCTCCGAGCGGTCGCCCCGGCCGTTTTCGAGCCACTTCACTTCGCGGGCGGTAAGTCGAATATCGGCCGCTTGCCGGCAGGAACGGAGTTCGGCCGGGGTTTCCGGGCCGACGATGGCCCCGGTGGGAAACGATTGGCTCAGGACATAGGCCAGGGCAATCTGAATGGTGGCCACGCCTTTGTCTGCGGCCAGTTGCTCCGCGCGGCGGTAGCGGGCCCAGTTGGCCTCGCTGTAAAAGACGCGCACGAGGTCGGGATTCGTCCGATCCTCAGGCCCATACCGGCCGGTGAAGAATCCCCGGCCTTGCGCGGACCAGGACAACAGCGGCAGGCCTGTCTTTCGATGCCAGGATATGGTTGCTTCCTCGGCCACCACACACCCGGGCCAGAACGGCTCCTTGGCCGTGGCCAAACTGAAATTCGGGCTGCTGAATGCAAACCCCTGGAGGCCGTGGTCCGCCGCATACCGGTTGGCCTCGGCAATGCGGGCGGTGGTCCAGTTGGATGCCCCCAAGACCCGGATCCGGCCCTGCTCCACCGCGTGGTTGAGCGCCTCGATGATGGGTCCCACCGATACCGCAGGATCGTCCCGGTGGAGGGCATACAGGTCGATATAGTCTGTGCGCAGCTGATCGAGGCTCGCTGCCAGGTCGTCTGCGATGGCCTGGGGAGTCACCCGCGGGCCACGCGCGTCGTGGTGCGCGCCTTTGGTCAGAAGGTTAACCTCAGCCCGGTGGGCTCCTGCCTGGAGCCACTGGCCGATGGCGGATTCACTCTGGCCGCCGCGGTAGATTCGCGCCGTGTCGATGGTGTTGCCACCCAGCTCGAGATAGGTGTCCAGCATCGTCCTGACGCGTTCGCTGTCGTCGGGCGTAAAAGAGTCCGATCCCATGATGAGCTGGGAAATCCGCCTGCCCTGCACGTCAATGTACTGCATCGGCGTCCTCCCGACCGGCCGCCGCCACCCGCACCCGCTCGCCACGTCGAGCGGCGGTCAAACACGCATCGAGCGCGGTCATGTTGCGTACGGCGTCCATGGGGTCGAATCGCAAGCGTTCACCGTGGAGCAGGCTCCGACCGAAACTGTCCGCCTGCAGGCTATAGGGGTTGAGATCGGGCACTTCCGCCCGGCGGCGCTCGCCGCCCGTGACGACCCAATAGTCTGGGGGGCCGATAAAGGCATGGGGCACTTCGATGCGGCCGTCGGCCCCCAGGATTTCCAAGGTGTTGCGTCCCGAGGCCCACATCGCGCAATCAAAGGTCAGCGCCACCCGCCCAGGGAATTCAAGCAGACCGGCGGCCATCATATCCACCCCGTCATGGTCGGGCGAGAACTGGGCCAGGACGGTGGCTGCCTCGGGTTCCTGGCCGAGCAACAGCCGTGCAGCGCTCACCGGATAGCAGCCCACGTCATACAGCGCTCCGCCGCCCATCTGGCGGCGATGACGGATATTCCTCACCGCGTTCGCGTTATTAAAGCTGAATACGGCGTGGATGCCCCGAATCGGTCCGATGTCCCCTGCCTGAATCGTGGCCGCGATCTGGTCATACCGCGGGTGATACCGATACATGAAGGCTTCGGCAAAGCTCACACCTGCCTTCCGACACGCGGTGACCATTTCCCGCGCTTCCTGGGCGGTGAGCCCGGCGGGTTTTTCGCATAGAACATGCTTGCCTGCCGCAGCGGCACGCAGCGTCCACTCCCGGTGGAGATGATTGGGCAAGGGAATGTAGACCGCATCCACCCCGGGGTCCGCGAGCAATGCTGCATAGCTCCCGTACCAGGTGGGGATGGCGAGCTGAGCCGCCGTCTCGCGGGCCTTGCTTTCGTCCCGGCTGGCGATCGCCACCACGGTTCCGGTAGCCGACTGCTGGATTCCCGGAATGGTCGCTTGCACCGCAATCTTCGCACACCCAAGAACTCCCCAGCGGACCTTTTCTTCGCCCATGGTGCAGCCCTCCCCGAAATTTCGTCCGGAACCCCGGGCCTCGTCACCTAAAACCCAAAGATATGGCCTGAATTCCGGCCCGCCCTCGCTCACGCTGTGTCATCCAGTCTAACACTCCCGAAGGGCGATCGGCGAGGCGGGACGGTTAAGCATTCTCCAGGTCGAAACTTTCTTGGACCATCTTATTTTTTTCGAGATCCCGCGGTCGGCCGGCAGTAGCCGCAGAGTCCTCCCCGATCGGCATCAACCCCCGTTTTTCGGTCAGGAGACGCCCCTGTGCGGGGTTCGGGGCACCCTCCTGAATGAAAACTGGGGACGCCCCCCGCAAGGCCCCGTGGTGGCGAAACCGGATAGCGTGGGGGTCAGGATCGGGCCATCGCGATGTCGAGGTCGGCCAGGACGGTTCCTCCTTCGCAAACCATGCCGCGCAACGCGCCAAAGGATATGGGTCAGGATGCGCTCTACGTCAGGGGGCGCCAAATCTCTCCGCTCGCGGGCATCAGGGCTCCGGCGGAGGACCCGCCGGCCACATAGAGGGTGGTGCGGCGCACCGGAAGGGCATACGCGTAGGGGGACAAATTGAGCGTCACGGTCAGCGTGTCCTCGGCGGTCTCTCGCCGGAATTGCAGGATATGCGCGGATGCCAAGTCGTGGTCGAGTCGCAGCTCGCCGGTTTGCAGCGCGGGCTCGGTGGCCCGCAGATGAATGAGGGCGCGCAACACGGCATAGGTCTCGGGTGGATGGACCATCCGCTCCCACGCCATTCCCGCCCGGCAGAGGGGATCCGCGCCGCCGGCCATGCCCAGCTCGTCCCCGTAATACAGCATCGGGATGCCGGTCCAGGTCATCAAGAGCATCATCAGCAACCGCCACCGCTCGGCATCCCCGTCGATCAGAGTGATGATGCGCTCGGTGTCGTGACTGCCCAACAAATTCCAACTGGCCCGGTTGGCCGGACCGGTTTGGGCATAGCGGAGGGTATCTAAGCGGCGGGCCATTTCGGCCACCGACAGCTTGCCGCCGACAAAGTAGTCGAGCAGCGTTTGCCGAAAGGGATAGTTCATCGTCCCGTCAAACTGATCGCCACCGAGCCACGGCGTCGGATCGTGCCATACTTCCCCCACAATGAGCGCCTCAGGGTTCTTAGCCTTGACCTGCTGACGAAACTTCCGCCAAAACGCGTGATCCACTTCATTGGCCACATCCAGCCGCCAACCGTCAATGCCGGCCTTTTCCAGCCAATAGACACCGACCTGCAGAAAGTATTCCTCCACCGCCGGGTTGGCAAAATTCAATTTCGGCATCGTGGGAATGCCCACGCCAAAGGTTTCGTAGTTGACCGGGTCGGTCGTCACCCGGTCGCCACCGGCAAAGGAATACCATTGCCAGTACGGAGAGTGCGGTCCCTGGCGAATCGCATCGCGGAAGGCAAAAAAACGGTTGCTGGTATGGTTGAAGACGGCATCCAAGATAACCTTCATACCCAGCGCATGGGCCGCCGCCACCAAATGGATCAGATCTTCCTCGCCGCCCAGGCGGGGGTCGACCGTGTAGTAATCTTCGGTGTCGTAGCGGTGGTTGCTCGGTGAGCGAAAAATCGGCGTTAAATACAGCAGCGTGATGCCCAAGGCGGCGAGATACGGGAGTTTTTCGCGAATGCCCCGCAGGGTGCCCCCATAGAAACTGGTCGGTTTCGGCTCCCGGTCCCAGGGCACCCGCCGAGGCGAAGGCTCGTCGGCGTCGGAAGGGCGAAAGAAACGATCGGGAAAGATATGATAGCCGATGGCCCCCGTCACCCAACTCGGCACCTGAGGGGTGTCCCGCTGCTGAATGCGGGCGAACTGAAACGGCTCATCGCGACCGAGGTCGTTGCCGGCTCCGTTGGCGCCCCACACGATCGTCTCCCCAGCCTCCGTCACCACTTCGAAGAGATACTGAAAGCGCCCGGTCTCAAGCTCAATCTTGGCCTGGTAGAGGTCTCCGACGCGGCTCCGGCCCACCTTGACCATGCGCCGGGAACGGTCCCGACGGGTCTGGTAGCGGTCGCCATAGTGCACCCACACCGCCACGACCCGCAGGTCACGGAGGGTGAGGGTGAGGCTAAGGGCCGTCGGCGACACCGGATAGGCATCCGGCGCCCAGGGCAGGTGGCGTACCAACATCCGATTCCTCCTTGGTTTTGACGGAGCGCGGTCTAGGACCGCTCGGTGAGAACCGGGGCGGGGGCCCGTCCGGTGGAACTGCGCAGAATAATCCGGGTTTTGACGATGACGCGCTGCACGGCGCGCTCGGGGTTGGCGATCTTCTGCAGCAAGACCTCTGCCACCGCCGTGCCCAGCTGTTCCATGTGCACCTCAACCGTGGTCAGCGGGGGGATGGAAAACTCGCTGGCCGGAATATCGTTGAAGCCAATCACGGACAAGTTCTCGGGCACGATCCACCCCAAATCGTGGGCGGCCTGCAGCGCGCCGATGGCAATTCCGTCGTCGGAGGCGACGAGCGCCGTCGGCGGCACGCTCGACTGCAGCAGGGTGGAACAGAGATTGTATCCGCTCTGCCACTCATACTGCCCCAGGAGGATGTAGGCGTCCGATACCGGCAGCGAGGCCTGGGCCAACGCCTGCCGGTAGCCGAGGAGGCGATCTTCGGTCACCGCCAAATCCGGCGCACCGCCGATGAAGGCGATCCGCTCATGGCCTAGATCGATGAGGTGCTTGGTCGCCGTGTAGGCCGCGGTCACATTGTTATTGTCGACATAGCTCACTTCATTGACGCAGGGTCGGCCCAACACCACCGCGGGAAAGCGCTCACGCTGGATCAACTGCATGGCGGGCTCATTGACGCGGCTGCGCAGGAGGACGATGCCGTCAATCCGGCGGCCGTGAATCCAGTCGGCCAGGATCTCCTCGGCATCCCCCCCGGCGGTGGATAGCAGCACGTCGTAGCGCGCGGCGGCCGCCGTGCGGGAAATCCCCTTTAACACGTGCATAAAGAACGCATTATTGAAAAAATCGTCCACATCGGTCAACGCCATCACGCCCAAAATGCGCGTCGTCTTGGTCACCAAGCCGCGGGCGGCGATGTTGGTGCGGTAATTCAGCGCCCCGATCGCTTCGGCAATCCGCTCCTTGGTGTCGGGCTTGATCCCGGCAAACCCGTTGAGATAGCGGGAGACGGTGGTGGTCGACACGCTGGCGCGGCGCGCCACATCCTTAATCGTTGCCTGAGTTCCAAGTTTTTCCACCATGTTATCCTTTCACTCCGCCCATCAGCCCCGAAGCGATATACTTCTGCAGGAGGCCAAAGGTTACGGCCAGCGGAACGGCCGACAGCAGCGCCGCGGCGGCAAAATATCCCCAGTTCTTGGCAAACTGGTTGCTGATGAGGCCGTACATGCCCAAGCCCAACGTGTAGTTATTCGGCGTTTCCAAGATGGTCCCGGCCAGAATGTACTCGCTAAACGACCCCATCAGGGTGAAGATGAAAATCACGATCAGCATTGGACGGGCCAGGGGCAAAATGATGCGTGAGAACCGCTGCCACACCGTCGCTCCGTCGACAAAAGCGGCATCGTCCAGCTCCTTGGGAACCGAGTCGAAAAATCGCTTTAAGAGCCAAATATTAAAGGCGCTGCCGCCCATCAGGATGAGCATGTAGACCCAGAGCTCGTTGAGCAGATTCAGTTCCGCCAGCGCCGTGTAGATGGCGGCCAGGGCGAGAAAGTTCGGAAACATTTGCAGGATAATCAGCACCATGAGACCGTATTTCCGGCCCCAAAACCGGAGGCGGGAAAAGGCAAACGCCGCCAGCGCGGTGACCAACACCTGTCCCAGGGAGACGGTGAACCCGACCAGCGCGCTGTTTTTCACCCAGATCAAGAAGTTGGTCTGATGAAACAGGTACGCAAAGTTGCCAAAGGAGGGATGGCTAGGAAACAGACCCAGGCTGAAATAGGCGTTGGTCGGATTGAACGCCGCCTCGACCACAAACCACATCGGCGCCAGGGTGAGGACAATCACCACCCAGATCACGACGCGCGAGATCCACAGGGTGACGGCTTCATGCCGCGGGATTCCCCGGCGCGTCCGCACCCGCGCCCGGGAGGCGGCGCGTTGAGCTTCGACCCCCACAACGTGTTGGCTCATTAGGTATCCGCCTCCTCAAAAGCATGGGTGTACCGCATGTTGAACCAGCTTAAGGTTCCTACGATGATAAATAAGATCACGGAAATCGCCGCCGCCCAGTTGTACAGGTTGAACGTCAGCGTCATTTTATAGGCGGCGGATGCCAAAATGTCCGTGTACCCGACAAACTCATTGGTGGGTCGGGGCGGCCCGCCGCCCGTCAACAAATACACTGCGTTGAAATTGTTGAAATTAAACGCGAAGGAAGGGATGAGCAGCGGCAACGACAGCTTCCAGATCTCCGGCAGCGTAATAAAGCGAAATGCCTGGGGTTTCGAAGCCCCGTCGATGGCGGCGGCCTCGTGCAATTCGGCCGGCACGGCCTGCAGCGCGCCCAAGGACACGGTCATCATGAAGGGAAACCCTGCCCACAGATTCACCATCAGGATCGAGATCCGAGCCCAGAACGGTTGACCGAGCCAGTTAACCGCAGGGATGCCGAAAAGATGCAAAAACCCGTTAATCTGTCCATAGTCCTGATTGAGGAGTCCCTGCCAGGCGAGGATGCTAATTAACGCAGGCACGGCCCAGGGGATGATGAGCAGCGAACGGTAGATGGAGGATTCCCGCATGTGGCGGTTGTTGAGCACGACGGCCAGGAACAGGCCGACCAGGTAATTGACGACGGTCGCCCCCACCGCAAACATAAACGTCCATTCCAAAGTAGGAATAAAGACCGAAAATAACGGGTCGTTGGGGTTGAAAAGGGCGATGAAATTCTGCAAGCCCACCCATTGGTAGGAAAGAAAATGATTCGCATCAAAATTGGTAAACGCAATGTAGATGGCAAACACCATCGGCACCAGACTCAAGACGGAAAGGCTCAGAATCGCCGGCGACAAGAAGCCGTAGGCGGCGAGCCGATCCTTTCCCGTCACGCGTGCGCGGTGGACCCGAGCCGGGCGTTGTGCAGCGGTTGAAGAAGCCATTTCGATCCTCCCTGTCGCGCGGGGCCAAGTCGCCACATCATGGAAAAGGGCGTTCGGGAGGTCCGAACGCCCTGCCTTCCCTTATCCCGCGTTAGCGACCTTAATACCCTGCTTGACGTCTTTGACGAAGTCCCGCGCACCCACGGCAGGACTCAGTTTGCCATTGATGATGTCTTGAATCACCGACATGGCCGTCCATACTGACTGCATCTGGGGAATGTTCGGCATCGGCTTGGCATACTTAAGCTGATCCGAAAAGGCCTTGAACATGGCGCTGTTGCGCACCAACGGCGATTGCCGCACCCCAGTCAGCGCCGGCAACTGCTGGGACAGCTGGAAATAGGCCCGCTGGGCGGGGGCGGTGTCCAACGCCTGGGCCAGGCTAAACGCCGCCGCCTTGTTGGGCGCGCGCGAATTGACGAAGGTGGTGATCACGCCCAAGAACGGCGTCATGTGCTTGCCGTTCGGTAACGTCGGCATCGGAGCGACGCTGAAGGGCAGCTTGGCTTTTTGGTAGTTGGGCACATCCCACGGCCCGTCGATCGTCATTCCGATCTTGCCGGCCGCAAACTTGGCGGTGGCCACGCCATAGTTGGAGCTGGGAGTCATCCAGTGATACTTGGCATCCATTTCCCGCAGGAGCGTAAACCCGGCAATCGCCCCCTTGTTGGCCAGGCCTAGCACATTGGGGTTTTCCACGCCATTTCGGGTCTTAAACACGAAGCCGCCCATGCCGCCGATGATGGCGTAATTGTAGTAGAAGTTGTGCTGACCAAACATGAACCCGTACTTATTGGCGTCGGCGACAAATTGCGCCCACGTCTTGGGCGGAGTCTTAATCATCTTGGTGTTATAGAACAGGGCCGTGCTCTGCACGTAGTCGGGCAGGGAATACACCTTGCCGTAAATGCGGAGCGCGGCGTCGATCGGCTTGATATATTGGCCGGGATGAAACGCCGCCTTGGGCACCGGCGCCACCAGTCCCTCGCGGACAAAAGTGCCTAGGTTATCGTGAGGCATCCCGAACAGCACGTCAGGCCCCTTGCCCGCCCGGGCGGCGGTAGCATAGAACTGAAATCCCGACGAGTTGTTGCTCTGATTGACGATTTGCACCTTGTCCCCGTGCACCTTGGCCCAATGCTGAGCCAGCTTGACGACTTCTTGATAGATGGGCGGACCCTGCCAGGTCCAAAGCGTCAGCGTCTGCCCTCGGGGCACGTTGGCCACCGCCCGGTGCGGAGCACCGGTGGCGGCCACGGAGAGGGATGCGGCCAGCATGGCTGCACTGACGGCGCCCACGGTCCACTTTTGCTGCTTCATCACGATTGAGGAACCTCCTTTGTTAAGGAACGCACTGAATGTATGAAAACGTTGCCATAGGAAAACAGGTTCAGTGTATACGTCTATGAATATACTGTCAACAATGCCAGAAGTACTTTTTTTCATACAACCATCCAAGCCCTCCCTGCCCCGCGACGGGGCGCCTGCCGAGGCCCCAACCGCCCGACGAGCGGGCGGTCGGGGACAGGCCACCGGTGCGGTCTCTGCGGTTAGGAAGGGTGCGCCGCGGCGAACCACATGTCGGCCCCGAAGCGCGCCAAATGCAGGGTTGCGGAACCGTGCTGGATCGTCAACCGCGCCTGCGAAGAAGAACTCCCCAGCGCAGCGTTGAGCACGGCGCCATCAGGCAGCAACGCGCCGATGGGCACGCGCACGGTGCGGGCGGGCCCGTTGTTCACGGCTATCAGCGCCGTACCGTTGGGGGCGGGATGGCCCAGCGCGTCACGGCCATGGCGAATCGTTCGCGCATAGACGAAAACGTTTCCGTTGGCATAGAGCGGCTGGAATGCGCCCGCCTGCAACACGCGATGCGACTTGCGGATCTGGCCCAAGCGCTGGAAATAGGCGATAAGGGATTGGTTTACCCGCCCCCAGGGATAGGCGGCGCGGTTGAGCGGATCGCGGTAACCAATCATGCCGGCTTCATCCCCGTAGTAGATATCGGGCACCCCGACAAACCCATATTGAAAAGCGGCCACCTCTCGGAGTTTGGCGAGCCCCATCGCCTGTTGGGCGGGAGTTGGCCGCCAGGTCGCTTGTTGATACGCGGTGAGCGTGTTGGCGTCGGGAGCTCCCTCGAGGATGGTCAGGATGCGCTCGGTATCCTGCGAGCCCAGGAGATTCATCTCGGCATACATGGCCGGCGGGGGATAGGATTGCAACATCTGCATCAGCGTGTTGCTAAAGGCGCTCGCCCCCATTTGATAATTCTGCACGTTGCCGTCGTTGTAGGTGCCGCGGAAGAAAGAAATCACGGCATTGCGAAAAGGATAGTTCATCGTCGAATCCCACGTGGTGCCCGTCAGCCAGTCGGTCCCGTTGTCGTTGGTAGGATTGTTCCAATCCTCACCGATGATGGCCGCCTGGGGATCGCTCTGCTTGACCGCATGACGAAATGCCGTCCACCACTTCACCGAAAAATTGCTGTTGTCGGCCGAATCCAGCCGCCATCCCGACGCACCCATCGCCAGCCAGTAACGGGACACCGCGTTCTTGGCGGGATTTTGCGGCTGCTTTTTATCGTAGCGCCCATAGATGAACTGCTGGAAACTCTTCGATCCCGTGTTGGTCAAGGGCAGGGTATCGTTTCCCCACCAGCCGGCGTACGGCGGATTGCTGCCTGGCTGCCATTGAAACCAGTGATAGTAGGGAGATTTCAGCTTGGGATGCAGATATTCTTGCCAGGCTCCGACGCCGGGGTATTGGCCAAACTTGTTGAAGTACAGGCTGTTGCTGCCGGTATCCTCGAAGACCCCGTCAAGAATCAGGTGCATGCCCCGCGCTTTGGCCGCCTTGGCCAAGTCGACGAAGGTCTTCAAGGTGCCAAAGCCGGGATCGATCCGCAGGAAATTGCCGGTATCGTACTTGTGGTTGGTGTCCGCCTGAAAGATTGGCGTCAAATAGAGGGTGTTCACCCCCAGATGCTGCAGGTAGCCGAGTTTGTCAATGATCCCCCGAAGGTCTCCGCCAAAAAAGTCGGTATTCCACTGCCCGTCGCCTCGCAGGGCGCGTTCCTGGCGGTAGTGCGGACTGTTCGGATTCACCGCCACGTTGGGATCATAGGGCGTGCTGTACCAATTGCGGTGAAACTGGATCGGTACCAAACCCTCCTGCCCGTTCGCCAAGGTGCCTACCGCCGCCTGGGTCTTGGGGTTTTCGTCGTTGGCGTGGTTTCCGTTATAAAACCGATCGGGAAAGATTTCGTAGATAATGCCATGGCGCAGCCACGTCGGGGTGGAAAATCCCCGCGCATAGACCGTGATCGCGTAGTTGACCGCGCCAAAGGGGTTCGGGTAGGCCGCCCCCACCCCGCCGTAGCCGGACCCGTTATTAGCATAATAGATGACCTGGCTCCCACGCCGCACCTTAAACGCGTAACTCATGACCCCCGGTTGGCGCAGGTCCGCCGCCGGAATCGTGCCCTGCCAGACTGCGCGTCCCGCCGTTTGGCGCAGACCGGGGGCGCTCTGGATGGCCGTTCGGGGCATCCGCTGCATGGTAATGGTCGCGATCGCGCTCGGGTTCGCGTTCACACCGATCAGTTTGATCACCGCCGAGGTCAACGATGCCGGCCCCACCAGCCGCAAACGCACCGTGGATCCGGTGGGGGCAGCGCTAAACGGGGACCGGTAAAACGTGTTAAACGAATTCGCGTAGAGCTCTCCCTGCCATCCGGTGGTGTGGGCCGCAAGACGCCGCCCGGCCGCAACCGCTACCCCGGGCATCGTCCACCACCCCGCGAACAGGATGGAGCCCATCATCATCACCGCGATGCCTGCCCGCGGCAAACCTTGTTGACTTCCCATGGTCCGTCCTCCTCATTTGATCCGTTGATTTGCTTACTGCACCGGCACGTTATAGTTGAAGCCGGCGTTGTTGTCCCAGGTGCCGCTTTGGTTTTGGAAGGCCGCGTTGAATTCGGTGGCGCCGCTCGGCATCGTGATCGTGGCCGCCCACGTCCCGTTTCCCTGGGGCCGCATCGGGGTATCGGTGACGTCGCTCCATCCGTTAATTCCCCAGTGCATGTCGACGGACGTGGCCGTCGGCGCCAGTGAGCCATAGTAATACACGGTTTCCGTCTGGCCGGCGGTGAGGGGTTGGGGATTCGTGGTCACCGGGCTTGGCATCTGAATCTCCAGATTGTAATTGTTGCCGCCGTTGTTGTCCCAGGTGCCATTTTGGTTTTCGAAGGCCGCATTGAGCCGCGTGCCCACCGGGATCTTCACGGCGGCCCGCCAGGATCCGTTGGGCTCTTGGGTCATGGGCGTATTGATCACCGACTGCCATCCGTCGTAACCCCAGTGCATGATGAGCGACGTCGATCCCTGGGCTAGCGATCCGTCATAATAAATCGACGCGGTCTGGCCCGCGGTGAGTGGGCTCGGATTCGAACTGACCGTCCGCAAGCTGGCACCGGCCACCAACGGCCCGCCCGCCTGCTCCAAAATGGTCGCGTAATGCCCGTCTAGCGTCATGGAAAGATTGCCTTGAGCATCAACCGTATAATGCGAGGGCTCCGTGACTCCTGCCACTAACGGCGTCACGTTGGTCAACGTGCTGCCAATCGGGCACCCGGCGTCGGCGGCGGAAATGGTCTCGGTTTGCGCCGTGTTGCTATTATTCAACACCACGATCATCCGGTAGTTGGCGTCAAAGCGTGCATACGCATAGACATTCGTGCTATTGTCGGCGGCAAGGGTCAAGAATGACCCGTCCCTCAGCGCAGAGTACTGATGGCGAAGGGCGATCAGATCGTGATAGAGCTGAAAAACGCTGTTGCCGCCGTTGGCCACCTGACTCCAGTCGAACGTCCAGCGCTTGCCGGGGTCGTTGGTCCCCCCGCCCAGCATGCCGTATTCGTCGCCATAGTAGATGGTCGGCAGCCCTGGGTAGGTAAACTCTAAAAATGCCCCCAGATAATCCTTCCAGTAGTTGGGGGTGCCGCCGTAGGGCTCGATAAACGTGCTGCCGTTCGGCTCCGTGTACGTTTTGTACTGAATCGCCTCCGCGGCTCGCTCGCCAAAGCGCGGCGTGTCCTGGGTGCTGAGCTGGTTGACCTGGGTCAGCTGGGCGGCCCGGGGGGCCTGGATGAGGGTATTGTGCAGCCACTGGTTGAGCTGCGTGGGATCGATGCTGGCCGCGTTGAACCCCTCGCCATAACCGGTAACCCATTCGGAGGCCGGGTTTAAAAACCCGTTATAGTTGACCTGACCATCCCACTGGTGACCGCCCAGCCACTCCCAGGCCTGGGAATTGTTGAAAAATTCGCCGAAGACGTACGCATTGGGATTCACCGCCTTGACCGACCGTCGAAATTCGCGCCACACGGAGTGGTTGGTGGGATCTTGATAGTTGCCGTTGGCCTGCGGCGCATACCCGTTTTTCCCGACGTCGCCCGGATCGTCAAGGCGCCAGCCGTCGATGCCGTAGGGCGGACTGAGATAGTGTTGCGCCACGCTGGTGCTGGTGCCATACATTTCGGCCCGCAGCGACATCGATCCGTAATTCAACTTCGGCAGGTTGGCGGTCCCGTAAAAGGTGGCATATTGCGTTGGCCAGTTGGTAAACGTGTACCATGGGTAATATTGGCTCGACTGACTCGCTTGCGCGGACTGAAACCAGGGATTGCTCGCGCCGGTAAAGGTGAAGGGCCCGTCGAGCACGATGCGCCCCTTTTGGCCGGCCGTGTCGGTGGATGCATGCAGGTCGGCGATGAGCTGCTTGAGCGCGGTGTTCCCGCCGAAATGGGGATCGACGGCAAGGTAGTTTTGGGTGTCATATTTGTGGTTGGTGTTGGAGGTGAAGATGGGGGTTAAATAGACGATGTTGGCCCCCAGCGTCTTCATGATGTACGGCAGTTTTTGGTCTATACCTTCGAGGTCCCCGCCGGCAAAGGCCACCTCATCGCTGCCCGAAGGGTCGCCGAGCTCGGGATCTTGCCCCCACGCCAACTGCACCGTCGGATGGCCATACCACGAATATTCGCCATTGGTGACGTCATTCTCCGTATTGCCATTGTAAAACCGGTCCACAAAAATCTGGTACTGAACGCTCCCCTGAGCCCAACTGGGGGTGGTAAACGCGGGAGCAATCCAAAAGTCCCCGCCAGTGGGGTTGGTGGTATTGATCGACGGCGGCGTCGAAGACGGGCCGAAACCGTTGTAATACGCCGTACTGGAGCCATCGTTGGCTTGAAAGTAGTAAAACTGGGGGTCGGGACTCGCGGGCAGGGTGGCGCGCCAGAAGGCATAGCGTCCGTTGACATCCGCCCCGGCATCGGTCATGGCGTAGGCGCTAGTCGTTTGGGTGACCGTATTGTAATCGATGACTTCGGCACTGGTTAGATTCTTGTTGGTAGCCCGCAATGTCAGCGTAACCGGGTCGACGGTCGACGGCTCCTGCGGGTGGAAATACTGCGGCCCTTGGTCGGCAAAGAGGCCGTCCCACTGCACCGTGGAAGTTGCCGCTTGGGCCGACAAAGGCCATGCCAAGACGCCAATCCCCAGCACGGCCGTGATGGCCAGCGCCGACCTAGACGATCGTGACCTTCGCCGTGCGTCCATGGCTTGAATACCCCCGATCTATTGCTTTTGCTTTATGATTTGGCATCGAATCAACCCGGACTGCCTCGACGTTGTCCGGGGCGCCGCAACCTCACGGGCGTCAAGCGATTCCCCGCGCTCCGCGACGATGCGTTCCCGCCTGGCGCGGCATGATGGACTTGAAGACCATTTTGGTAACGTTTGCATGATAGCATCCTAACCACCCTAGATCGTTCTGTCAACGTCGGACATTGCGAAGTATCCAACGCTACCGACAGCGGACCACAAATCAGGAATCGTCACGTGGCTCACCATGTTCTCTCGGCGGTGCCCACCTCCGATCGGGGAGCCCGGTCATACGGGTCGTTCAGGCGCCAACGGGCAGCAAAGTTCGGTTGCCCGCAGGGAAACCGCAAGGCGACGGTGCTGGGCCTGGATGCCAGGCGGTCGATAAATGTCGATTCTACGACTTACGACACGCGAGTGTCTGCGGCATCCTATCACGAAAAGGAGGACTAATCATGATATTTCGCGAACTCTTTCAGCAGCTTATGACATTAACCCAAACGATTGCCGAAGATCCCCATTTCACCCGACGAGCGGACGGCGTTAACGCTCGTGGGCTATGAGAACTTTGATCGTTTGACCATAGACCCTGTCATTCACGCGATTTTAGCGAAGGAGGATGAACCATCATGGACCCCATCGTGAAAGAATATCGGAACCAAATCATGCGGGCTGCCCAGCAGTATCACTGGATCGTACAGGAAGACCCCGCACCGGATGATCGCGACGCCCGCCTTACCATCCGCCACGGCGTCTCGTCTTGCCCGATGTTGTTGTATCACACCGGAAAAATTGTTGTCCAAGGCAAGGCCAGCCCCTTACGCGACACGTTGATAGACATGGGGCATCAGTTAAAGGCGGGAGAACAGTTGTCTGACGTCCCCATGGGGATGCCAGATCCCGATGAGGCGATTCAGGAATTGCATCAGTTGTCTGCATTGCTCCCCACTCTCGATTCGTTAGCCGCCCAGCTCGCCGCAGAAGCCGCCGTAACCTATCAACATCAGGCCTGCTAGGCGACCGCATTCCTGTTGGGCGCGAGTTCTGAGCGCATGATACTGTTGCTCATCGACGCCTTTGCAAATACGCTTCCTCCCACGGAGCGCGAAGTGTATCAACGGCGTTTGCAGAAACAGCCCGCGTTAGCACGGCAGTGGGAGGTATTTCGGGAGCTTTGGCACCGATCTCCCTTGCGCAAAGAAGCGCCTCATGATTTAGACGCGGAGATTACCCAAACCTTTCAGTTTACGCGTATTTGTCGCAATGAAGCTGGACATCCCCAGTTACCGCCCCGCTTTGATTGTGAGCTCTTGCGAGCGCATTTGGCATATTTTCGCCGCTATTTGACGGCTCTTCAGGGCTTGATTGACTTGTGCCATGGTCAGGCCTGATTTGCAGCTAGTCTATCTAGGCCGTCGTGTTGGCCGATGACGGCACGATTGCGGCGGTCATCGGCTAAGTCGGCTAGGGGCCCGCTGGTTGCTAGCCCCAGGCGGTTGTTCGAAGTCAATGACCCCCACCTGAGCCTTCGGGTTTGAGGTGGGGCTTACCAGGAGACTCTGGCAACGTGAGCATTGTACTATGACCGTCTTTCTGGATCTTGCACAATGACTGCTATCCGTCTAAATATGCCGAGCCCATCGGTTTGGCTCATTGATGCACAAATAGAACAATCAAGCCCATCGTAGGTCATCGTATATTGCGAGTTGCTTTGCTCCGAGAACTGGCCTCAACGGTCGATAGCAGTCTTTGTGCAAGAACCGATAAATGTGGCAACGGTCTCCTCAACAAAAGCCCCGGCGGCCTGCTAACGAATTCCTCCTAAAGGCACCCAGCGTCCCCACCGCCGCACCTCTGGCACCGGCGCTTGGCCCTGGGGGGCGATCGTCGCCCACCACGAGGTCTGGGCGCGCGAGGTCGAAGCACCCGCAGCCTGACCGCCGCCGCGAAAGCGGTGAGGGCGCGCCACGTCCTATATTGGGCCGTGACACGATCTGGTAAACCCAATTCGGGGTATCGCTTGCCCTTATTCCCGAGACTCCCACGGTCAAGAATGAACGGTTCAATTATGCCGGTACTTGCCGAAACCCACTTAATGTACTCTTGGCTTTTATGAAAAGGCACTCATAGTCACTGGTTGTTATGAGGCATTGGCGGAACGGAACCCCCAGCGGAGCGAATCTGGCACTCAATGCCATGCCGCTGACCTAGCAGAAGTTTCTTCATTTGGCCCCGCATTGCCCCGAAACCCGCGCCGTGTCCCAAAAGGGCGCATTATACAAACATTCGTTATGCATTAAGGGCTATGGAAATCGAAAAAATCGTGGATAGATCACCGTTTTTCTAAGGGAGATCGCAACCCGATGTCGAAGAAGAAATATTATCCCACTGCGCGACGGAGGCGATCGCGAATGGCAACCATTACCAAACGGAAGGTCCACGGGCACACGTATTATTATCTGGTAGAGTCCAAACGCATTGACGGAAAACCTCGGTTAGTCTTACAGAAGTATTTAGGGCGGGCGGAAGACGTCGTGGCCCAGTTAGAAGGTCAGACCACAGAGCCCCAAAGCGTGGTCGTCGTGGAATATGGCGGCAGTCACGCCTTGTTGCAGATAGCGCGACGGCTCCGCTTGGTGGAGCACATTGACGCGGAGGCACCCAGACGCGCCCAAGGGCTGTCCGTCGGCACCTACATCCTACTGGCCGTGCTCAACCGCGTGTTGGCGCCATACAGCAAAGCCGAGTTGGCCGACTGGTATCATGGTACGGCGCTGTATCATGAACTCCCGGTCCGCGACGCGGACCTCACCAGTCAACGGTTTTGGGACCACATGGACTATTTGTCGGCCGAGCGGATCCGGGCCATCGAAACCGCGTTGACGCAACATATGGTGCAAGAATTTCGGCTGGACTTGTCGACCGTGGTCTACGATGCGACCAATTTTTACACCTGGATAGAGGATACCAACACCCCGTCTGAGTTGGCTCAACGGGGCCATCCAAAGCAACCTCCGACGGACCTGGGGACAATCGGTCTCGCTCTGTTGGTGACGACGGATTTCAACATCCCGCTCCTGCACACCGTCTTTCCGGGCAATCGTGATGACAGCAAGCAAGTTCAAAGCCTTACGGAGGACCTGGTGGCACGCTATGCAGGGCTGCGGCAGGGCGTTGAGCGAGCCACCCTGATTTACGACAAGGGGAATAATTCGCAAGCGAACCCAGCGGCTGTGGATGCCAGTACCTTTCATTTTGTCGGATCCTTGCAGGCCAATTCACCGCCGGATCTGTTCGACATTCCTATCCAGGAATTTGTGCCCGTTCCCGAGCATGGGGGCGTGACCGCCTATCGGACGACGCGGAAAGTCTTTGGGGTCGAGCGGACCATCGTGGTCACCTATAACGAAGCCCTCTATTTAGGGCAATGCCAGGGCGAATTGACGCGGCTGCGCAAGGCGCAGCAACGCCTGCAAGCGATTCAGCAGAGTGTGCAGAAAGCTCGGCGGCCACCGACGGTGGCCGCGTTAACTCAACGCGTGACGCAAGCCGTCGCCCAAGCAGGGCCTCCCATTACGCAGTGGATTGCCCCCCGCGTGGAAGGCAACGACGAGCATTCGAGGTTGACCTACACCATTGACTATGAGGCGTTTCATCGCTGGGGAGAGCGCCATGGGGGAAAAACCATTCTGTTTACGGATCACGACGACTGGTCCACGGCGGACATTATAACCGCCTATCGGGACGCCTGGCATGTGGAATCGACGTTTCGCGATCTCAAGCACCCGTTGTGGATTCATTGGCAACCGCAATTTCACTGGACGGATGACAAAATTCGGGTACACGGCCTGATCTGCATCTTGGCGGTCACGCTGGCGCATCTCTTGCGTCGGGAATGTGCCCGGGCGGGCGTCGATCTCAGCCTGCCCGCCTTGCTGGAAGAATTGACGACAATTCAGGAGGTAGCGTGGATCTTTCCGTCGAATCATCGCACGTACTCCTACGTTACCCTGACGAATCGCTCCGCTCGGCAACAAGAGCTGATGAAGCTCTTGTCCATTCCGATGCCTGCGGCCCCATAATCCGTATACAATACGCAGATCGATCGCGGAACCCCTTGCGGCGCAAGGGGTTTATTGCTGCCCGAATCCTTACCTTAGGGAAACTTCTGCTAGCAAATCGGCGCAGCGCAAAAAGCTCTATAGGGGAACAGCATTGAAATTGGCTACACAGACACATATAGTAGGAGTAGTAAGGAGATGGTATAGGTGATACGTAAACAAATTTTCATCGAGGAGCAGCAAAACCAAGCGTTAAAGCGGCTGGCACAACGAACCGGGAAGTCTGAGGGCGCCTTGATTCGGGAAGCGGTTGGGCGTCGCCTAGCCGAAGAGCAAGATGCTACCGCACTATGGGAGACGCTGCTGGAACGTTGGTCACAAGACCCCGTGAGCAACCAACCTCGGACGTGGCGCCGGGATGACCTGTATCAGGAACGGTTGGAGAAATTCGATGCCGACCCTCATTGATACCAATATCCTGGTTTATGCTTCTGGAATAGATGGCGATCGGAGTCGACAACAGACGGCGGTTGAAGCCTTGCGATCGCATCGCGTAGATGGTGCCTTGGGGGTCCAAGTATTAGCGGAATTCGCCAATGTCCTCATTCGCAAACGCAGGCCGCTCGGAGCGATTCAAAGGGATGTCGCCGTATTGGAACAAACTTGGAAAATAGTCGCGCCAAACGACAAAACTGTTTCGCTAGCGCTTGCAGGGGTCGAGAAGCATCAGATGAGCTTTTGGGATGCAATGCTGTGGGCGACCGCTAAGCAACACGGGCTCACGACGATTCTCAGCGAGGACGGTCCCACGGGGACAACGGTTGGTGGAGTCCTGTACCTGTCGCCGTTTTAAAGGGGTCGTTGACAAAGATGCGTGTGCCTGCTTATCTCCCCGGTTCGACCGAATCGTCGACCGCTCGAGGCCACGACGGGCCCGCATCGTTGGTCCGGAGTCGGAGGGCAATCTTGGTCAAGGTCCACACGACCCTGGCAAGCAAGGCCCCATCAAAGTCCTCCCTAATCTCACAGCGTATAACGTTGAAATTTAGAGTGAACCTTTTCTGTCTGAAGGATCGGCTATCATGCAATTATGCATACAGACCCGACCCGGCGACCTACCAAGAAACATGGGTCCCAGATTGGGCATCCTGTCTCACGGTGCGCCTCGTCCGATCGGACGAGCGAGAACGCTGGCGGACGCTCATGACCCAGCAGCATTATCTCGGATTCCGGGGATCGGTCGGGGAATCGCTCTATGATGTGGCGGAACTGGATCAAGAAAACTGGGTAGCCCTGTTGGGCTGGGCCGCTGCGGCATGGATGTGCCGAGCCCGGGACCCATGGATTGGCTGGTCGCGCCCGCAACAATGGGAACGTTTACGTTTTGTGGTGAACAATGCCCGCTTTCTGATCCTCCCCGACGTCCACATCCCGAATCTCGCCTCGAAGGTGCTCGCTCTCAATTGTCGCCGTCTGGCCGACGACTGGGGCACCGTGTACGATCATCGGATCGCTTTAGCGGAAACCTTCGTGGACCCGAGCCGATTTGCCGGCACAGCCTATCAGGCTGCGAGGTGGCAATGTCTGGGGCACACGCGGGGATTTGCGCGACATCAGCACCACTACGTGCGGTAGGCTCGTCCGAAGACGGTGTGGATCCGGCCCTTGGGGCCGGCTAGCCGGGCGAGTTTGATCGCCCCATTCGTGTCCTCTCACGTACCAGGAAGTGCGCCGCTGCCTTGAATTGGACGGGTCCCGGTGGGCTCCAAGAGTACTTGGCGCGGGTGGTCGATCCCCGTCATCGCCGAGGTGTCCGTCACCGGGTGGACCAGGTGTTGGTGCTGGCGTTGGCCGCCATGTTGGCCGGTCAACGGACGTTTGTCGCAATTGGCGACTGGATTCAAGACTTGCGACCGGCGCAACGTGCAGCCTTCGGCTGTCCCCGGTGGGGAGACACGTATAAGGTGCCGAGTGCTTCAACAACTCGATAAATACGCCTTAGATACCGTGCTGGGCCAGTGGCTCACGGCCGAATCTGTGCAGACCGGGGACGCAGTTGCCATCGATGGGAAGAATGCACGCGGGTCCGGGCATGGAGCCCGTAAGCGCCCTGTCCATCTCCTTTCGGCATTGGTACATCGCACCGGTCAGATGCTCGGCCAAGTCGACGTGGATATCACAACCAATGAAATCCCGAAACTGAAGGACCTCTTGGATCCGCTTGATATCGCAGGTGCAGTCGTCACTACCGATGCGCTCCATACACAGCGCGCAGCGGCGCTGCCCGTCCATGTAAGTATCATCAGACTGGCCAAGAGCCTCGCGGCTGAAATCAACTCCAATCACCTGCCCAAACGCCACAGAAAATGATAGCGCCCCGCGGTTGTTGAAACCCGAGACAACGGCTTTTGGATCATTTGCATAGTAACCGATTCGAGCTAGGATGACTAATAATCGGCGCCTAAACTGAGGCTTACGATGAACCGGGCTGTATCATTGTTCACCCTTGCCCACTTTGTCGAAGACCCGTGAAACGCCCCGCGGATCTTGTCGAATGGGACCGCAGTAGGTCATAATAAACTGGAACTTTATGAGGAGGTCCTTTACATGCCACGAAAACCGCGAGCCGGTGAAGGAATGTGGGGCGGATTGATCATTGACACCAAACCGTTGATGGACAGTTTCGAATATGCCCAATACGAAAAGGTCGATCAACAGACCATCTCAGCCAAGATCCTGTTCCGAGCCGGCGTTGGCCGCTATCCCACGACTTGGCTCGAAGCCACGCTGGCCGTGTATCATATCCCCAATCGGGGAGTCAAACGCGATAAAATCGCAAGCCTCGACGAGATTGTGCATGACCGCCGTCGACTCGGTCCCGTGCTGGGGAAGTTGAGCCCTGAGGAGCGGGCCATCTTGTCCCAGGTTTTGGCCGGCGGCGGCTTCGTGAAATACCAGACGGTCTCCCGCAAGTATGGCGACGAGACCGAAGACGGCTACTTTTGGAGTTCCGAGCCGCCGACTTCGAACATTGGCCGACTCCGTCTGTGCGGCCTGCTGTTCGTTGGGCGCATGATCATCGGTCAACGTCGCGAGAAGATCCTGGTGATTCCATCCGATTTGCGGGACGACCTTACGTCGCTCCTGGAGACCGAAGCCACCCCCGAGCCTTCGGTTGCGCCAGCGAATGAATCGGTCTATGAATTGGACGTTGCCCTGTCCGCCATCGAACCTCCCGTTTGGCGCCGCCTGTCGGTTCCCGGCACCATTACGCTCTCCCAGCTTAACCGCGCCATTCAAAGCGCCATGGGCTGGAACGGCAGCCACTCCTATGAATTCTTGATTGACGATCAGAGCTACGGCGACCCCGATCCGGACCTCGAAACGAAAAGTGCCCGCCGGGTTCAACTTCACGCGGTGGTCACCCGACCGAAGCGCACATTTCAATACATCTACGACTTGGGCGACTTCTGGGAGCATGAGATCACCGTACGCGCCGTCCGTCCCATTCAAGCCGGGGAGACGGTGCCCAGTCTGCTGGATGGGGCGCGCGCCTGCCCCCCCGAAGACGTGGGAGGAATTCCTGGATATGAAGACTTTTTGCGGATTATTGCCGATCCGAACGACCCCGAACATCAAGACACGCTGGAATGGGCAGGCGGCACGTGGGATCCGGAAGATTTCAATCCCGAGGTTCTCCAACGCCAGCTGATCACGAATGCTCGCCGGGGCCGGTGGATCAAGGTTAACACTTAATCCCACACGGATGGGGTTACCGAGGCTCCCCGAGGGGCTGGAGATGAAATGCCTCCAGCCTACTCGGGTCATTGAGGTAGACGCCGAGTCAGTACTTGGGATTTCGAGGATGACCCCGGGGGGTTACGGGGCATGCTACACTCCCCGTCCGGTTTCCCATTCGGATAAGCCGATGATGGGCCATTCCCATGTTGAACCCCCTGTCGTGCTACGGGCAGGTTTCAGATCAACCCGCGCAACGCCGGGCGGCGTTGCTTACAGGCGCACCCCTAACGCATCCAGGAACCGGAAGCATTCCACCGTAGCAGCATCCGGCGCGGTGTTCTCTCGCAGGAACCGTTTCCGAATGCTCGTCTCCGAACCCTACGTACATCTCTCGAGGACGCGATACATTTTACGTCTTCCACGATTGCGGGAGACAACCGCCAACGTATCCAATTGTCAAAGAGCGAACATGCGTGTTTTAGCAAACGATTTACCTGACGGCAACGCCTTATATCTCCGCCCTGAACGGCGGGGTTTGCGGCGCACCCTGATAAACTGCCTTCCTTCGCCATGTGGCAGGCTTTCCCCATCGCGCACTGCTACGAGAACTCCGTGGCCGTGCCGATCAGCCCCGTGGGGCACCCCTCCATATTGACCCGGAGGTTGCCCACGAAGCCATCCACGCGCTGAATACCATGCTTGGTCGTTGTCGTGTTTGCCATCGCCAAATGCCGGGGGATTTTTGCAAACTACATCCCCGGATAAGTCAGGCATGGAATCAGGGGAGGAAGGGAAACGACCATCCTGAGGTTATTTTCGACCGCCACGACCCATCTCATCGGCAATAGTCCTCGTGATTTCAGGGCCCGAACCCCACCACCTGACTTAACCGATCATGGATGTCTTGCAATACCTAACCAGGGTTCATAGAGGACAGCCCAGACCAGGGCCGCGAGGGTTGCTGCCAGAGCCGAAGCTGACCCGGGTTGGTGAAAAACCCGGTCATCGATCCCAGGGAAATCATCCGAATCCTCCTCTTGCCGCCAAGCTGGCGTCTTTTCACTGCGTCGCGTCAACCAAAGTGGGGATGACTCAGGAGTCAGCCGTCTTGCATGGTCTGATGGCGCGCACGCATCAGACCGTGTGCTGCCTGCACCGCATCGCTTCCGTAGCACAATGGCCATGCCGCTTCCCTCGACCGATGGTACTCCAAGGCTCCAATGTGCCGAATGCCAAAAATGGTGGTCTTATTCCGCAACGTCTTCCTGGGCGAAGGTGGCCATGGCCTGAAGCAAGGTCGCCGCGATCTTTTTCGCGCCGCGTTTGCCGTAAATGCGGGACGACAACGATGTCGTGAGGGCAATCAATTCTTCAACGCATTCCTGCTGATCGGCCTTTGCCGTTTGCTCCGTCACGACCACACGCGCGCCGAAGGCATGTAAAAAGGTTTCGAGATACCCCAAACCCAACCGGGCTAAGCGGTCCCGATCCTCGACCACCACGATGCCCGCTTGATGCTGTTGCACCCGATCCAACAGTTGCTGCAGCCCTCGGCGTTTTTCATCGAGCCCGCTGGCGACATCGGTCAGGGCTGCCACGACCGTCCATCGCTGCGCGGCCGCAAATGCCGTCAAGCGCCCGAGCTGTCGATCTAGGTTACCCGCATCCTGTGCTTGTTGTGTAGAGACCCGGGCATAGAGGATACACCGCGTCTCCAGCGCAGGGCTCTGGACCTCCTCGTGCATCAGGGCGTGTAAGTCCGCCACCCGATAGCGGCGATGATTGGTCACCGTGCGTACGGGAATCAATCGCCCTTCCCGTTCCCACTTCCGTAGCCCGTCGATGCTCATTCCAAGCATCTTGGCCGCCTTGCCAATACTCACAAACTGTTCGTCCATTGGTCTATCACCCAGAACCATTCTATAACATTATCCAGGAGAATCATATGCTTATGGCAAGCCTTTCACCCCTTGCCCCTGGGGTCCATGCCCACGACCCGCGTCTATCCTAACCCGGCGACGTAGCTCTACCGAACGATCGCCACACCCACGTCGCAGGCCGCGCTCAGAAGCTTCTTGTCTTGGGGTGGCCAGCGGCATGCCGCGCGCAAGGCCAGAGCGAGGTAATCGGTATCCCCGGGCGGTCAGGCTGGTGGCGCGGCTCCACAATCGTAGCGTCTCAGCGCGGTTGGGCCAGGCGCCTTCACCTACCGTGATGGGCTGTCGCCCATCGTATCGAGAAATTCATGCATTAGCGTCGCCAACCAGCGACCGGGTGGTAATCCCTTCGACCAGCCTGACCGGAATGGCGATCTGGACAGCTTCCGTTTCCCGGTTGGCGATCTGAGCGACCAAAAGCTGGACCGCGGTCAGGCCCATGGCCCACTCGTCTTGGCGCATATGGGTCAACTGGGCGGACGCATCGATCGGCCAGGGTCCATCGAACGTGACCACCGACACCGCCTCCGGGCAAGCGATGCCCAGCGCTCGCAATGCCTTCAGGGTGTCGAGGCCGATGCGGTACTCGGCCGCCAGCACCGCCGAGGTCTCCGGGTGACTTTGCAGAAACCTTACAATCCCGTCGTACCGTTGTTGTTCAGCCTGGGCCTCCTCTTCCAGGTGTTCGGAGGGCAGGTCGTCCACGACCCATTTTGGATTCAACGCGATGCCCGCCTCCCGGATGGCTCGCTCATAGCCCGCATACCGGCTCTCCAAGGTCTCGGTATTCGCCATCGGCGGCGTCAAAAAGGCAATCTGGCGGTGGCCCGCATCGAGCAGAAACCGCGTGGCTTCAAAGCCCGCCTGCTCGTTTTCCGAGCCCACCGCAGAAACCCGGATGCGCGCCAGCGGTTTGTCGACCAGCACCAGCGGCACGCCGTCCAAATGCAGACGTAAAATCCCCGCGTTATGGTACTCGCCATTGACCGGAAAGATCACGAAGCCGACGGCACCCCGCCGGCTAAAGCGTTCGATTTCCTCAGATTCCGCCGCTTGGCTGCCGTGGGAGAGTCCCAACATCATGTCAAACCCCGCCTTGCGCAGACCATAGTGCAAGCTGGCCAAGAGGCGCACACCGTAGCTCGGGGAGAGCTCGGGCATCACGACCGCCACCAGGCCGGATTCTCCGCCCTCGGCGGCGACCGCAGGTTCCTCGCGGACATAGCTGCCGAGACCCGGTCGCCGCACGATATATCCGTCATGAGCCAATTGATCCAGGGCGCGCTTGGACGTTATCCGGCTGACCCCGAATCGCTGAGCAATTTCCGTTTCCGATCCCAGGCGATCTCCCGCCCCGATTTCCCCGTCTTGAATCGCCCGCAAGATGTCTTGATAGATCTTTTCATAGAGCGTCTCTTTTTCACGAGCCATGATATTCCTCCGCGCGGCCGCGCCTCGGGCTCACCTAAACGAAACGTGAGCCTGCGACTCGCCGTCCTCTGAATTCCAGTTTACCGGCACCAAAGCGGGCCGGGCGACGGGCGCATATCCCAAGAGTCTCAGCACGAGTTCAGCAAACATCGAGTTGGCCCAAGCGAACCAGGGACGCGTAAACTCCTCCGGGCGGTCAACATGAACGCTTTCGTGCATTAATCCCGTTCCTCCGTCGGCGGCCGCCAAGCGCCGCACGTATTCCCACCCTCGCCGAGGCGAGGGATCGGTCAGGCCTTGCATGATGACGGCCAAGGGCCACGCGTTGGGCGCGGGGGTGTGGGGGCTGCCTACGCCGGACAACGTACTTCCCTGAAAATAATAGGGATTGTCGCGGCTGAGGACAAATCGCCGCGTGTTCTGATAGAGGGGGTGCTCCACGGGACAAAAGCCTAGAAAGGGCAGGGAAAGCAAGCTCGGAATGTTAGCATCGTCCATCATCAGCATATGGCCCAGGCCGTCGACCTCATAGGCCCAAATCCTTCCGTAGGGGGGTTCGACGGTGCTGGCATAGCGGACAATGCCATCCAAGATCTCGCGCTTGAGCGTCTCCGCCCGTTCCGTGATGCCGCCGTCGTGCCATACCGCCCGTCCCCAGTCGGCCACCATATCCAGGCAAACCGCGAGAAACATTTCCGCCGGGACTAAATAGGGATAGACGGTGGCGTCGTCGCTGGGACGAAATCCCGACCAAACCAAACCGGTCGGCCAATGCTCCGGGCCCTGCCCGTCGCGCGTCAGGGTGTCACTCGCGGGGGCCTCAAACCGTTGAAACCGGTAGCGACTGTTCCGGGGGTGGTCCATTTCATCCCCCAACACCTGTAAGATGCGCTCGATGGCGGCCTTGGGGAGGTCCTTCAAGATGCCGGTGTCGCCGCTGGCTTCCACATACATCCACCATAATCGGATCGGATGCGCCAGGGAATCGATTTCAAACTTGCGTTCATAGACCCAGGGACCCATTTCCGTCGCGTCCGCGGGAAACCCGTGCTCTCCGGTTGGGCCGCGGTTGAAAGCGTTGGCATAGGGATCCTCCAAAATGTAGCGCGCCTGGCGCAGCACGATTCCCCGCACCAGCGCACGCAAAAAGGGATCGTCGTGAACAAATCGCACATAGGGTTCAACTTGCGCCGACGAATCGCGCAGCCACATGGCCGGAATGTCGCCCGTGACCACGTAAGGCAGCTCGCCGGTCTCCCACCGCACGGTCGTCTCCAGCGTATTGAGCAGGCATCGACCCGCCATGGCGGCTAGGTATTGGTCGTCAATGTCCTGACGAAAATGATCCACGACTCGCGCGAGCGTGCGGTTTTCGGTCCAGGCTGTGGTCATGGGACTTCCCTTCGCTGATAGGTGTCATCTGGTCTTCGCGTTCAAGCCTAGCATAACGCTGAAATCAAGAAGAGGAAAATCGGTTCCGGCGTCCCACCTTCGGCCCGGCGATGGCCGGGCCGCGTGGACGCATTACCATCGGGGCCCGCATGCAGCCCCGGTCCCTCGTCGGAGCCCTAGGGCACCGACGTCTTGATGGCTTGGTTAATTTGAAACACCATGTGCGCAACACCCTTATAGGTAAGAACTTTGCCCATCAGGATATTGTTCCAGTCGGCGGTGATGACGTTGGTGGCATTGCCTGCCCACGGAGCCAAGAACTTGATCGGGATCTTGTACGGTGCCGTGAGTTCGTACTTGACCGAGTTGGCCACCGAGGCTTCGCCGTCCTTCTTCAGGGCATTGAAGTAGTAGCGGGCTCCCGGCACATAGGCGGGCGCGGCCACTGGGTGCTGATAGAGCATCTTGCCGAGGCCTATCGTATCGAGATACGACATGACCAGCCAGACCGCCTGGGGATCTTTGATATACGTGGGCGCCGCGATACCCACGGCGTCATAGGGCTCCACTTGCTTCTTGATAATCGGCGAAGGGGCCCAACCCCACTTGAACTTGGGATGGTTTTGCAAGATGGAGACGGTTAGCCACTGGCCGCCACCCATCATAGGCACCTTGCCCGTGGAAAACACGGCCGTGGAATTCGACACGGTGTAGGCCGGAGGCGTAATCGATCCGTACTTAATCGCTCGCACCCACTGCTGGGTCCCTAGGACAAACTGCTTGGCGGCGGTAACTTTGGTGGGGTTGGCAATCCGATTTTCAAACGGTACGCCGCCCGCCGAAAATGCGTATTGGCCCATCCACCACGGTGAGTTGGCCGGGGTGATAACCCCGTAGCGGGTGACCTTGCCTCCGCTCTTTTGCGTCAGCACCCGGGCGTCGTGAAAGAACTGCGCCCATGTCCAGCCCGCCTTCGGCAACGCCAGGTGCGCCGCCTTAAACAGGTTGGCGTTGAAGTAGTAGCCGTACGTGTTCATGAAGGTGGGCAGCCCGTACAGCTGACCTTTGACCCGCCAGTTCACCACCGAATCGGGGGCGAACTTCTTGAGGTTGAACCAAGGCACGCCAGGCTTCTTGGCAAATTTCGTCCAGTTATACAGCAGCTTCTGCGCGCCCCAGTCTTGCTCGTGTTCGTTCCCCGACCAGAATAGATCAGGCAGGTTGTGGGCGGTAAACATCGTGTCCAGTTTTTGATAGTAGTCACTGGAAGGCGTGGGCACGTTGACCACGTGAATCCAGGGATACTTCTTTTCCAGCGGCTTCATCGCGTTCAAGATTAGTTGGTTGGTGCTGGCGCTCTGCCAGGTCATCAGGGTCACCGTCACCGGTTTGTGACCTGCAATCAACCGAGGATGCGCCGACACCGATCCCATCAAACCCATGATCAAGGTGGTGGCCGTAACAACCCCGACCGAAGCCTTGCCATATCCTTTCATCGTCGTTCCTCCTTTGAATTTTCCACGCCGAACGGGCGGTTTTGCCTCATCTCAGCGTCCTCTCATCAAGATCAAGACGGCAAGCTTACCATGCATGAAAGAAAAACACGATGCCAATCGATGCCTCGATTCCCTTCCTTGCGAAACCGTCTGCCTAATTTGCGCCTGCCGGCAGAGCGGCCAAGGCGATCAGTCGGTTTCTCGCATCCCCCCTTTCACGCGGCGCCACTTAGCGGACCGATGCCCCACCCAGCGAACCAAGACCTTCCATGAAATAGCGCTGGGCGACAAAAAAGATGATGAGCGGCGGTAACATATAAATGAGGTCGGTGGCCATGTATTCGTTCCACGGGGTGTTGTACACCCCGCTGAAGGACGCCATGCCCAAGGCCAGCGTCCACTTGGACTGGGAATAGAGATAGACGAGCGGCCCCAAGTAGTCATTCCATGACCCTTGGAACGCAAAGATGGCCATGGTAATCCAGATTGGACGGGTCAAGGGCACCATGATGCGGGTCAAGATGGTAAAATGCCCGGCACCGTCCAGCTTGGCCGCCTCGTCGAGCGATCGGGGGATGGAAAAGTAAAACTGCCGGGCCAAGAAGATGAAGAAGGGATTGCCGAACCACGCCGGAATCATCAGCGGAAACCAGGTATTGTACCAGCCGATGCTCAAATACAAGCGAAACATGGGAAGCAGCCCCACAATGCCCGGCAGCATCATGCTGCCGACGAAGGCATAGAACCAAATTTTCCGGCCGGGAAACCGAATCCGCGCGAGCCCGTAGCCCACGAACATCGAACTCACGACCGAGCCAATGGTGGCTACGGCGGCAATGATGGCCGTGTTGATGAACAGACGGACAAAGTGCACGGCCCGAATTCCCGCCCCAAAATTGGCGAAATCAAACGTGGTGGGAATGTATTGGGGAGGCAATTGATAAATGCCGTTATTCGTCTTAAGCGCCGTGGTCAGCATCCAGAAAAACGGCAGCAGCATGATTGCCGCAAAGAAGACGATCAGTCCGAAGATAAAGATCTGCTGGGGTGTCCAACGGCGCCGTCGAGGCAAATGCGTCGACACCACCTGCGAAACCGCCTCTTCTGCCTTCACCATGGGGCGAAAACCTCCTACTCGATGCCTTACTTACGCGATGCCTTACTCCGTGCCTTCTTCGGTGTAGACCCACATCGAAGACAGGCGAAAGGTAAATACGGTAACCAAGATAATGGCAATGAAGAGCACCCAGACTTGGGCCTCGGCAAAACCAAACGCTTGATTTTGAAAAGCATTTTGCCAAATGTTATACATGAACAAATCGGTCGAAAATCCGGGGCCTCCCGCCGTCAATACGGCGGGTTGAACAAAGGCCTGCATCGACCCGATAATGTGCATCACCAGTTGCAAGAATAAGATTGGGCTAATCAGCGGTAGCGTCACCCGCAGGAGGATGGTCCAATTACCGCCGCCATCGAGCCTGGCGGCCTCGTAAAGTTCCTGGGGCACCGCCTGCAGTCCCGCCAAGAAGATGATCATGGTGCCCCCCACTCCCCAAAGCCCGATAATAACAATCGAGGGCAGGGCCATCGAATAACTGCCCAACCAGAGGCTCGTGGGCAAATGCAGGGCGGACAGCAACTCATTGGCGAATCCGAATCTGGGGTCGAAGATAAATTTCCATAGCGTCAAGGTTGCCACCGCCGGCAGGACCACCGGGAGATAGAAAATGGTGCGGAACATCCGAATGCCTCTAATCTTGCGATTAAGCAGCATGGCCAGCGCCAAGCCCAAGATGAGCGAGGTGGGCACCGACATCAACACAAACAGGCCGGTGGCTTTCAGAGATGGCCAAAACGAAGGATCACTGTGAAACATGAAGGCAAAGTTCTTGAGTCCAATAAAGGTCGGAGCGCTTACCCCATTCCAGGACGTCAGCGCATAGTAGATCGACGTGACCAGCGGATAGACCACAAACACGCTAAAGCCGATAATGGAGGGCGCAATAAAAAGATATCCGATCCCTGCATCGGGATTTCGCCTGCGTTTGCGCTGTGGATGAACCTCCACCAATTGTCATTCCTCCTCCGTATTCGGTCGCCGGTGAAATACCCGCAATGCGTGATCGCGTGGGTCGCGGGGGAGGAGGATGCTCCTCCCCCGACGCCCTGGATTAGCTGCTGCGAATATTTCCCTTAGCCAACATCCCGAACAGGCGCAAAGTGCCGCCCTGCGTCAACAAGTCGACCGGCACCGCCGGATTGTTCAGACCTGTCCAGTTATTACCGTAAATCCCACTGGCATACTGGTCGTAGCGCAGCGCCAGATCGGCCTGCCGAACCAGCGGTCGGATCCAGGCCGGGTTGTGATCCACCTGCCACAGCATATCGAGCCCGCGCAGCAAGATGGCGTTGAAGGGGGCGTTCGAGCTGCCTGCGTTCTCCACCAGCACGCCGTTCAGCGGATTGACGTAGGCGGAGATGGCCGCCGTCGCCAACTGCTCCGCCCGGTGGAGATAGCGGGGATTTCCGGTAGCCCGGTACCACAAGACGTCTGCCTGCAACACCACCCCGGTGTCATACGTGAAAGGCGTGCCGCCGACAACCCCGGTCGGGCTCATGCCGTCGTTGTAGATGCCGTTCAGTCCGCGCATGTAGGTGCGGTCCCAAGTCGATATCGTCCGCGCCCAGGTCAGGTAGGTCGGATTCTTGGTCGCCAGGTACAGGCGCAGAGCGGCGTCAAGAAAGCTCCCGGTGGCGGTCTGGGTCCGTCCCACCCTATTTTCGTTAAAGTACTCGCCCCCCGGCGGCGGCAGCGTCGGATTCCAACCGCTTTCGAGGAACTTCAGGTCTGCCTCGGCCACCTTCAGAAATGACGCGTTGTTGGTGTCATAGTACGCCCTCAGCAGATCGAGCGTGGTCCACCCATTGTCATCGAAAAAGGCCGTGCCGCCACCGCGGCTGGCGACGTAGGACTCGAATCCTGGCGGAGTCAAGGCCGAATCATAGTAACGGTTCAATCCCGTTTGCGCTTGACTTAGCGCCGAGGTCAGCGATGTCTGGCCCAGCGCCGACGCCGACGCATTGATTCCGGCCATGGCCTGGCTAAACGGCCAGAGATAGGAGTACTTGCGTTGGCGGGCCGTGGGGCTAGAGAGCTCGTGATAGAGTCCGGTGCCTGGGACCGCGTATATGGACTGGATGGTGGCATAGAGGGAGCGCGCCGCCGAAGCGTACGAAGGAATCGCCGCGAGCGACGGCTCAAGTCCTTGAGTTGCCCAATTGACGAGGGAGGTGGTCACCGGCAGATGATCCTGGCCGTGACTCGCCACCTGCAAGGTGGTCAACACCACGCGCCCTTGCCCGCTCTGAGCACCCACCGCCACCGGCTCCGTGGTCGTGCCGACTTGGCCGCTAACCAGAGTCTGGTAGCCGGCAGCCGAACCGTAATAGGCATTGGCGGCGTAGGTCCAATCCACCGTTTTCCCCTGCCACTGGACCGTGTTGATCGAGGCCGGGGTCAGACTGACGGCGAGCGGACTTAACAGCGGCACGGGACCGGTGTCGCCTAGGTCGATAAGGCGTCCCCCGCCCTGAATCCAGGACATTAGCGCACTGGCGTGTTGGGTAAAGGAACTCTTGTAACCGTTCTGATCGGCCCAGGCGTTTTGCGAGAGCACCACCACCTGAAATTGCTTCAGGTTGGGCCACAAGTCGTTGAGCGGATAATAGCTTTCCGCGTGGTTGGGCTTGTACCAAAAGAGCGATACGTTGTAGCCGAGTTGGGTCAACTGCCACGCCGCGTTTAGCTCCAGATTGGCCTCGTTGCTCGACGACGTCGCCGGCTGGGTGGGGGAAATCACCGTCGACGGGTCGCTCACCACGACCGCCACCCGAATTCCCCGCTGCATAGGAATCGCGGGGTCAGGCGAGGCCACCCCCGGCGCGGTCACCGTGACCGTCTGTCCGCCGGCCGTGTAGGTCGCCGACTTCCAGCCGAACCCGATCTCACCGTGACGCAAGAGGGTGTCCGTCGCCAACAGGTAATGGGCGGTGACCGCAACGCTGGGTGCACTTGGACCGCTCGCAAAGGACCCGGTTTCCGGCCCCACGGGTGGATGCGCGGTGGAGCCTAATCCCCCCGTTGACATCTGCAGGGTAAGCCCATAGTTGTACTGCATCTCCGCCGCGTCGGGCAGACCCGCATAGACGCTGGCTACCACGTCATTGAACGTGCTCGCGCCGTCGGTCCAATCCATCCCCGAATAATAGCCCGGGCCGGCCTTGGCTCCATAGCCTTGGTAAGCAAACCCCAGGTCAAACAGGGCGCCGACCGTTCGCGCCGCACTCACCGGATTCGGATCCAGGTTCCATAGCGGCGCCGCTAGGAAATCGGTCGTGCGTCCCCGGTGCACCCCGTTGTCAGCCAACAGGGCGGCCTGGGCGCTATTCGCCGCCTTCAGCCAGGAAGCCGCCATCGCTCCGCCACCGGCCCACTGGGCCGCCTGCTGGAGCGCGGTAATCGCGACGGCGTTGGCCTCCGCCGATCCCGCCGGGCTGCCGGGGCTCGATGTGAACGACCCCCACACCGGCGATTGAAGCCCGATCACGGCCTGGGCGCCGCGCTCGACCGTCGGCAGCCAAGCGGCCGCCGTGTTCGCACCGACCAATCCTGCGGTCTGGGTCATCGCCCATAATACGCGAGCGGTAGCCCCCAGCGTAGACGGCTGACTTGCCGACAACGCCGGGTTCCATCCCCCGCCGGCCGTCTGCACTTGGCGCAAGTGATCGACAATCGCCGTGGCTGGCGCGGACTGTCCATTAGCTGCCAAGGCTACCGCCGTGTAAGCGGTGGTGGTCGCCGACGCCGGTGCGCCACTGCCGCTGATCACGTCACCACTGGAGGTGACGTGCGCGTTCAGATAGCTTATCGCCTTCTGGTAGGCGGTCAAATAGGTTGACGGGCTAGACGCCACCAGTTGGATCGGCCCCGCTGTCGGACTCGCTGAATGGTTCGGCGCAGGTGGCGGTGCCGCTGCCCAAGCGCTGCCCGTCGTCCCGAAGAGCAGCAAACCCGCGCCAATCCAGGATAATCCTTTGGCAGTCATGCGAATCCCGTTACCTCCCTTGAACTCGCAAAATGGATCCCATTATGTATCATTATTGTCATGGTTCATCCAATTCAGGCCCAACTATAAACGATTACCAATATAATTGCAATATATCCAGTATGTTCGATATATCAATCGTTCACTGGCCAAGAACCGCGCGGAAACAAGCCGGTAGGCCTTTGATCCTTTCAGCCACCAGCCACGGCCACCAAGAATTTTTCGAGCTGTGCAATGACAGGCATTATGTCGTCGCATTCGAGGGACCGACCTTTTTGGGATGCCACCAAGTGTTTGCGGTCAGGCTGCGGGAAGCCGCTGTGCCGCCAGGCAGGTTAGATGATGATTGACACACTCCAATACGGATCATAGACTGGTCTTAGACTGGTCGTAAAGAAAGGACGCTGGCCATGAAGGAAATCGGTGCCTATAAAGCCAAAACACATCTTGCTGAGCTGTTGGACGAAGTACTCGCAGGTGAGACCATTACAATTTCCCGTCACGGAACTCCTGTGGCCATTATGATGCCTGTGCCGTCCCGACAAAAGGCTTCGCCCCAGGATGTCATCGCAAAATTGCGGCGGCTTCGGGAGCGTGCCCGCATCGACGGATTATCTTTACGTGATTTGATTGAGGAGGGTAGAAAGTAGTGGCCTTCGTTGTCGACGCATCGGTCACGATGGCATGGTGTTTCCAAGATGAAAAAAGCGCGTATACCGAGTTCGTTCTGGAGCGCCTGACATCTGAAGAAGGTTTCGTCCCAGTCATTTGGCCGCTAGAAGTGGTGAATGTATTGTTGATTGCCGAGCGCAAGGGCCGCCTGACATCAGCTTTGGCCGACGAGTTCATCGTTACGCTTAGCCAGTTGCCGATTACGGTGAAAGAATTTGACTGGCCTGGCAAGGCGGAGACACTCCTTTTGCGGGGACGTGCGATGGGGCTTACGGCATATGACACGAGCTACCTCGATCTTGCCCTGCGGCTCGGGTGCCCATTGGCCACAAAAGACAGCAAGGTTCAAGACGCAGCCTGCCAAGCGGGTATCGCGCTCCTTGAGCAGGATTTTCCTGACTCATGAGCAAAGATCCTTCGCATTCATCAGGCCTTCGTGGCAAGTTGCATGATGAACCCACGGCGGCAGCGCGTATTAGGGGTTTGTGCAGTAACGGAACGAAAAGTGCGTGCGCTTGGAAGTGGCCGCCTCAGGCGGTCACGCGGACGAGTTTGAAATCTGCCTTAGCCAGGCAGTGGGCTCGATATGACAATGGCCTATCATCACCCGGCTTATCCGAAGGGGAAACTCGACGGGGAGGGTAGCAGGCCGGGAAAAGGCCCAAGTCCGTCAACCATCAGACGGCGACTGCGGGGCAGATGACCGGGACGATATGAGGATTAAGGCTGATCTGCCCGAACGACAGCGAGAGGGGTGTTATCGTTGACTACGCGGAACGATGGGTACTGACGCCGCATGGATACGCGGGGGCGTAGCGTTGCACGGATGCGTCCACCACCATGTCGCGTCCGCCCAGGCGCCATCCGCGGAAAATCGCTAACGTCGCGTATCCGACCATCGTCCATGCTGGTTCAAATCCGTCTAACCCGGAACGCTGACCGTCGGTCAGCTATGCGCAATGGTGCTGAATATCCGGCATGGTTACGGAGTCCCCGTAGTAGTCAGCGGTCGGGAAAGCCGACCACAGGGCGAAGGGGGACAGTTTACTCTCTAAGACACGTGAGGAACGATGCGTAAGGCGTCCTAAGACATCCTCAAGTTGTCTTGGAACAGCTACGGTCTGTAGCTGATGAGTACATGGAGAGCCGTATACATCGAGAGGTGTACGTACGGTTCGGGGGCGAGCATCCCGAAACCCGTCTTCGCAAGAAGACCTCGGCGCTGGATGCTTAGCCTACAGCAATAGGCCTTAGTGCCGGGTTGGCCGCATCAACGGCCGCAGTCGCCCTTGAGCCACCGATTCGGGCACGTGAAACAAGTAGTGGCCCGACATGGTGAGGTGGTCATGGCTTAAGGGCGACAACCGACTGAGGTCCGCCTCGTCGATAGAGACGTCTTCTTCGCGCAAGGCATCGACCGCTACCCCCATGTACCGCGTGTTCCACGGGCAATCGCATTCGCGACCAGCTCCAAGGCACTCCACGGGTCCTCTTGACCTGCCTGATAGGCTTGAGGGAGCTCACCGCGTTTTCCGTAGAAGACGGCACGATCGAGACGGTGCCGTGCTTCCCCGCGGTTGAGTTGCGTCAGAATCCGGCGCCGATATCCTTCATCATCCAGGTACGCTAAAAGATACCGCGTCTTATAGATCCGGCCCAGTTCCCCAATCACACGGCCTAATACCGTCGGCCGTCCAGCGCCCTGAAGCGTTTGGATGAGCGCCGTGGCATTGACGGTGCCCCATTTCAACGATCCTGCCACCCGCAGCATGTCCTCCCCATGGCGCTGAATCAGATCGATCCGGATGCGGGGGCGTGCTAGATCATTTAGCACCCTATAATCGGCATCGGCCGCGCTCCGCCAGCATCGCGCTTCCGCGAGATCCGCCAAGCGCGGGCTGAATGGATAGCCCAAGAGGCCAAAAATGAGGCTCTGGCTCAAAGGTTGCCACACTACATCCAAGAAACCAGGGCCACTGGTTGGCGGGTCGGATGCAACCTATCCGCGAATCTAAGATCATGGTGCAGCCGACGTTGAAACAAACCATGCGCCCACGCGGAACGTCTTGGTGGGCTCTTCGCTGTTTTGTACAGGTGGGGGCTTGGGCCCAGGGTAAGCTGGGGTAGGGAAAGTTTGCGCGCCAGCAAATCGATCATGGTAATAAAATGGTGGTATCCTCGAGTGCAGGACGCCGGACCAGTGCCTTTTCATCGTAGAGCCGCACCCCCATAGGCTAACATTCTACCGCGCAGCCATTTAGGAGAAAGACGGCAATTTGGCGAACCCTTGGCGCGGAAAGACGGGGTTGCGTTAGTGTCAAGCTCCGGTTGCTGGGCGTAATGCCTAGACTGGATAGCATTTTGACCCGGTCTAAGTCCATCAGCGGCCCTTGCTCCTTGCGCAAAGACCGCTGATGGATTGGTCAGAGGTTAGTGAATTTCCAGACGGAAGCTCCGTATCTCAAATGGGCCCAACTCCACGGTGAGCGGTCCCGTCTCCTGCGGGCCGGTCGGCCGCTCCCGCAGGTCGACCGCCTGCCAATGCACCCATTCGCGGTCACTGCCTATCCGAATGCGCGTCCGCCCACCCGCGCATTCGTGCACCCGGAGTACGAAGCCGTCACCGTCCTCCGCCCGCTTCATCGCGGCCACCTGCACGTGCTCCCCCTCGACCCACACCACGCGGTCGTGACGCCGGAGCGCCCCCGGCATCACCGCCAAAGGCCGATTCAGATCCCACGCCGCCTCGACCGTCCGTCCCGCCACCAAGTCCCCGGCGTGCGGCAAGAGCGCATAGCAAAAATGGTGCGCGCCCTGATCCGCCGCGTAGTCGGGATGGGTCGCCGACTTGATCAACGAAAGCCGCAGCACCCCGTCCTTGATGGCATAGCCGTACTTACTGTCATTGGCCAGGCTCACCCCGTAGCCATGCTCGGACAAGTCGGCCCATTGATGGCCCACCACTTCGAAGCGTGCCTGGTCCCACGGCGTGTTCCAGTGCGTCGGCCGCTCCAGGTGGCCAAATTGAATCGCATAGCGTGCCTCCCGCGCCCGCACCGCCACCGCAAACGCCACTTTCAGCAACTGATGCTGGGCCTGCCAGTCCACCCGGGTGTCAAAATCAATCCGCGGGTCATGCGCGTAGAAGATCGCGTCCTGCTCGATCGTCGACGCGCCATAGCGCCAGCGGCACCGCACGACCGCTGCCACCGGCCCTTGGCTGACCAGGTCCATCGTCTCCAGGTCGGTGACCGGATAGGCCTTCTCCTGATAAAAGAGGTCGATGTCCCAGGCGTCTCCGTCCAACGGCTTATCCTCATAGACTTCGAGAACATTACCGAGCGCCCCCGCCGCCAACACCTCGCGATCCACCCGCCGGTCATACAGACGCGTCAGGCGGCCGTGGGCATCCCAGGCCACGATATAAAATGGGGTCGTCAGCTGGCCGGCTTGCCAGGTAAACGGTCCCGTCGGCTCCGCGGCGTGTGCGGCGCTCACCCCGACCTCGGTCGCCCCCATCGCGGGCACCCGGGGGACCACCACCCACCACGCCCCAGCCACGCGCTGCGCGGCCAGGGCGCTTCCGTCGGCGCCGGCAAACCGAGCCCGGTCCGGCAGCGCCGGATCGGTCAGTCGAATGACCCCCGTGCGCTCCCAGGGCACCGAGTTGAAAACGGCAAACGTGCCCGGCTCGGCGGTGGTTCCCGCCGCCTGGCACTGCTCCCACACCCGAGCCACCCGCTCGGTCGCCGCTTGGTAGTCGGCCGCCGCATCTTCATAGACCTCGCGGATGCTGGACCCGGGTAAAATGTCGTGAAATTGGTTGCGGAGCACGATCTCCCAGGCGGCATCCAATTCGGCCTTGGCGGCTGCCTGCCCCGCCGGCTCGAGCGTCCACGCGGCAAGCCACTCCGCCTCCCGCAACCCCAGTTCCAGCGTCCGGTTTTGCCGCTTGACCGCCGCCTGGCTCGTATAGGTGCCGCGGTGATATTCCAGATACAGTTCCCCGTCCCAGACTGGCACGGGCTCCGCGCTCGTTGCCAGCGTTTCCTGCAGGCGGGCCAGGTAGGCGTCCACCCGCCCGATGCGCACCCGCGGCAACCCCGGCATGCGATCAAAGCGGCGGATCATTTCGACCATCTCCCGGTTGGGCCCGCCGCCGCCGTCGCCATAGCCGAACGCCACCAGCAAGTCCCGATTCAACGCCTTGTCGGCGTATTTCCGCCAAGTTCCGAGCAGGGTGCCTGCTGTGATTTCGCCATTGTAGGTCGCAAACCATCGGTCGTCGCGATTCCATTGGTTCGCCGACGGGGTAGTCACGAAGTGCGCCAACACCTCGCTGCCGTCGATGCCCCGCCAACGAAACGTGTCATGGGGCATACGATTATACTGGTTCCAACTGATTTTCGTGGTCACGAAGGCGTTAACCCCCGCTTGGCGGAGAATCTGCGGCAAGGCGGCGCTAAAGCCGAAGGCATCCGGCAGCCAGAGCACGGTCGCCCCTTCCTGCCCAAATTCCCGCGTGAAAAACTGGGTGCCGTGCAGAATCTGTCGCACCAGTGCCTCCCCCGACGACAAATTGCTGTCGGCCTCGAGCCACATTGCGCCGTCCGCTTCCCACCGGCCCTCCGCCACCCGCTTTTGGATCCGCGCGAAGAGATCCGGATGGTCCGCCTTCACGTAGGCGTACAGTTGCGGCTGCGACTGAAAGAATACATAATCCGGATGCGTCT
>JAJZZH010000193.1 GCA_021797675.1 Bacillota bacterium
GCTTCAGTATGGCGTCCATCGATATTTCCCCATCAATTTATCCCTGGTATTAGACCTAATAGTCTGACTACGCTATGGTATTCGTAATTGTTTCGTCTGACAACGGACTTACGTCGTCGTGTACTAGATGTTTCGATGATCGACGTTGCTACGCATCTAGATTCGGGGACAATCGTTCCGCAGGACATCTCCGAATGAATGCGAAAGAGGCTGTTGGCGAGACCATCGGCGCAGGAGGTGTGAATCCCAATGGAGATTCCGATCGCCCAATACATTGAGCGGCTACCTCTATTTCAAGCCGGATGCGAATTTCACGAGATCACCAAAGGCTTTTCCTCGGACAAGAAATATCGGGTGAGAACCCCGTCCGGCTCCCAGTTTTTGCTTCGGGTCGTGGCTGCGGACAAAATGGAGCGGACTCAGACGGAATATCACCTTATTCAGCAGCTAAATGAGGCGCAGGTGAGGGTTCCTCAGCCGATTACCTACGGGCACTGGGAGGATCTGCGGGTGGGATTTTATGTCCTGTCATTCATTGAAGGGCAGGATGCGGAAGAGGCGTTACGGTCCTGTTCTGCAGACGTGCAATGGCAGGTGGGGGTGGCGGCTGGGCACGACCTCTACAGGATGCATCAACTCCACGCCCCTCCTGAGGTAGCTCCATGGCATCCCCGTGTCCTCCGTAAGTTTCGGGCGTACGTTGGGGCATATCGGCAGTTGGGGATGGCCATCCATGGGGCCGATCGAATCATTGACTTTATCGAACAGAGTGAACCCTATCTCCGAGACCGTCCTAACCGGTTCCAGCATGATGACTTTCATGTCGCCAACATCATCGTCGCCGATGAACAGTATGCCGGGGTCATTGACTTTAATCGCTGGGATTGGGGCGATCCCATCCACGATTTCCTGAAGATCGCGTTCTTTAGTCGGCCGATCAGCGTGCAGTTTTCGATTGGGCAACTGCAGGGATATTTTGGACACCAAGCCATTTCGGACGAGTTTTGGCATCTCTACAGCGTGTACGTGGCGATGAGCCTGTTTGCCTCGGTGGTGTGGACGATGCGTGTGGCACCGGAGACGATGGAGGGCATGATGGGGCGGATCCACCGTGTCTTGGACGACCACCGGTATTTTGAGACCCTCCGACCGACATGGTTCACGGAGTTGTAAGCGATCCGGGCGAGCGAAGGTCCTCGTTATGGTAATGACCGTGATCTGGGGGCGTTAGTGGTGTCAGCAGTTGCCTAAACAAGTCCGCGATATCTCCCTGTCCCCATGCTTTGGGGTTATCCTGGGGATTCCTTCCTACTGTCAGTTGTCCCCATGCTTTGGGGTTATCCTGGGGATTCCTTCCTACTGTCAGTTGTCGCCGGAAGGAAACCAGAGTACGGAGACGGGTTGCCTCGGGACCCTTCGATGAAGGAAATGGCACACGGCTACCGGCAGGACTTTTGGAGTCGCGACCCCCCCCCAGTGGAAGGGTTTGTGGCAAGCAATTGTCACGGGATCCCGTGGCGGCTTCGGAGGAGCGAACAATCCAAGACGTGTTGGGGAATACGTAGATCAGTGAGGTTTCTGTGTAGGGATGCGTAGATATGCTTAAGCACGTTATAGCGGATGCAAACCGTCGAGTAGATTCCAACCTAGGCCCGATCCCTGGAGAGGATGGTTTGCACTGAAAAATTGGAAATTCCAACCCGGAATGGCACGTCCCCCTTTTTGTCATCGGTTTGACCCGTTAAGTCATGATCATTGCTTCCGCTTGAAGAATCTTTTTTGAGGTTTGTCAGAACAACGTTCGCCTCCCCAATATCATTCACGGTTGGCGTAAGGTCGGGGGGGGGTGGGCCTTATGCCAACCGTGAATCGCAGCCCATGGGGCTGATTTCAGTGTGGTTGCGCTTCAAACCATCCACTTTGGATGGGATGACGGCCCGGTTAGTCGAAGTGATGACAGAGACCGGTCGTGGGCTAGGCGGGATCGTGAGTATCTTCCCCGCTGACCGATGGCGCGGAGGGGAGCGGGTAGTTGGTGATGACCAGCTCGTGGATCGGGCGCCGGCGGTTGCCCCGCGAGTTGATCGAGCGCCGAGCGGGCAGGCGGACGATGTGGAAATCGTGGTACAGGTCGTCAAAAAAGTCATCCGTGGGGTCGATATTATGCGGGTCCGCATTGCTGAGCATTACGCGCGCCCCCGCGTCGCCCGCACTCCGAGCGAAGGTCGCCAACTCGATTTGGTGCTGGTCCGTAAAGGCTTCATCGCTGTAGGCGGTGAAGTAGGCGGTGCGGGTCAGCGGGCGGTACGGCGGGTCGCAATAGATGAAGGTCTCGGTATTGACATAGTCCGCCGCCAAATGATAGTCGCCAACCAGGAGGGTAACCCGCTTCAGAACCTCATGTACGTTCCGCAAATTATCTGGGTGGGCGATGCGCGGCTGGCGATACCGTCCCATCGGCACATTAAAATTCCCGTGGCTATTCACCCGGTACAGCCCGTTGAAGCAGGTGCGGTTAAGGAAAATGAGCTGGGCCGCCTGCTCCACGGCCGAGGCTGATCGGCGGTTGTACGCCTCGCGGATCGCATAAAATAAACCACGCCGCGCTTCACTGTCGGCGGCCCAGCACTGGGCCTGCAACGCCTCGAGGCGATCGATCAGCGCCTCGACGTCCCGCTGGATTACTTCATACGTCAACATGAGACGCGGATTGCGGTCGATGATGATCAGGTCGTTGAGGGCGAATCGACTCGCCACGTCGAAGAGGACGGCGCCGCTGCCGACAAAGGGTTCCACATAGCGGGTGATCTGTCCGTTTGCCAATTCTGGGGGATAGCAGAACTGGAATTGCGAAAGGAGCTGCGACTTGCCTCCCGCCCATTTCACATAGGGATGGGCTGCGTTTTCGGTTGCGATTTTGCTGACCATCGTCGGTTGCCTCCGTCCTAGGGTTAATGACAGACAGATATTCGAGACCACTGAATGAATTTCCTGGCTAAAGAGGTCCTGCCGCCCCATCATGGGCTCGCACCGGCATGATGAGGCGGCGGTCGGATCGGCGCCGCGCTGGAATGGTCCCACCGGAAATTGGACGCCGTAAACACGTCATTGTCGTTATCCTAACCGATATTCGCCCAAAGATGTAAGAAACCCAGGCGCGGGAATTCGCTTATCTAATGGTGCACAATTTAACTACCGAAGGAAAATTGGTGGGTATTCACGAAGCGACTCAATTTTTGGGGTCACTCCGACGACCTTGCGTCGATGGGAGCGGGAGGGACAGCTCGTACCGGATGCACGAACACGCGGCGGGGATCGGTGCTATGATCTGAATCGCTTGGGGTCCGAGTCTCGAAGTTCGGACAATCCCGACCGCAAAACCGTCGCTTAGGCTCGGGTATCGAGGCATGACCAGAAAGCGGATCGGGAACGGCAAAAGCAGGTGCTGGAACGCTACGGTGTCCGCCAAGGATGGACGGTTGACGTGGTGGTCGACCTCGGGCCGGAGATGAACTACCACAAAAAGGGTCGCAAACGGCTCTTGAATCACATCCTGGCCGACCGGGTCGGCCGGCTAGTGGTGACCCATAAAGACTGTCTGCTACGTTTTGGGGCAGAACGTGTCTTTGGCATCTGTTCAATCAGGGCGAGGATACGACGTTTGAGGAAGAACTGGCTCAGGAGGTCTTGGAAATCATCACGGTCTTTTCCACCTGGCTCTACGGTAGCCGGTCACCGAAAAACCAAAAACTGGCTCTTGCACAAAGACGGCTATCGACCGTTGAGGCCAGTTCTCGGAGCAAAGCAACTCGCAACATACGCTGACCCAAGATGGGCTTGTTTGTCCTACTTGTGCATCAGTGAGCCAAACCAATAGGCTCGACATATTTGAACGGATAGCGGTCATTGTGCAAGAGCCGAATCGGTTGCCCAGCTGCCTCGGTCCAAAGCGCACACAATGTTTTCGCAGTCTCGTTACTCTCTCACTTCATATGCCTTTCCCTGCGCTTCTTCCAGGTTCGCAAACGCCCACACGGCCATTCGTCCGACATCGCGAAGCGTGGTGAGCGGGATGCGACTGTCTCTAGACGTCACCGCTCGCGACGTGGCCAAAAACAGCCACCCGACCAAAGCGGGGTGCGCCTCCAACGATTTTTGAAGGGGTCGAGCAAATGGTAGGCTCGCTCCCAGAAAATCGTCCATAGAGATGCCGAGTCGTAGGATGGTGAAGGGCAGTTGCAAACTTCTCAATTTCTCGTCCATGATGGCTTTTCAACCTGACTTATTTGGGCCTGTTTGTTGGGTTGTCGCGAACAGGTGAAGCCCTGGTGTGGTTCGCTACAGGACATGGAAGCGGTCAAGGTTATCCCTAAGCCGTCGCGTCAAGTCCGGATTCGGCGGCTTGGCGGAGAGCGAGAAGGGTTAGAGGCCTGGGTGCACTGACAGCGGTTCGTCGTGCCATGGGAAGATATGGGGGGGCAACCGTTTCCCACGTAGGTGTTGGCTCTGTCGGCTCATAACTTGGGTATAGAGGCACCAAATGTGCCGTGCTCCGTAGTTCTCTCTGGCAAATCAACCTCATCGTATTTCCGATGTGTCTTTTGACGGGGAGCTACATCGAAACTATAGACCACAGTGGACGATTCTATCTGAGGACCGAGGGTAAGAAATAGTTTACCTTTTCAATTGCATCACGCCAAGTTGGTTTGCCAAATTTGGCCTCGATACCATGTTCTGGGAGGGACTAATCGATGATAACATGGACCACTGATGCCATTGGGCAATGGACGACGCCTGATCCCGAGGAAGAACTAATGATGGTGGGGCACGTCGTCAAAGCGGAGGAAGGGTTAGTTCTTGTGGATCCTCCGGTTCTCCCTGGACTGCCGCGGATGTTGGCTAGCTTTGGTGCCGTGCGCGCGATTATCTTGACCACGCATGATCATACCCGTGGGAGCCGATATTTGAGCGACCTATTTGGGTGTCCCATTTATGCCCCGGCGCAAGCCGACCGAAGCCGACTAGGAATCGGTCGCATAGACCAGCCCCTGCGGTACGAAGATGACATGACACTTCCGGGAGATCTGGTGGCGCGGCGTATGGTGGTCACGCCGGCCGGTGGCCGACCCTACATGGATGAGATGATCCTCCAGGGAAAGGGCGCTTCACAACAAATTTTCAGCAACCCGTACCGGTCATCGAATGTGGGATAATGGACCCATTTTGTGGTCATATAGATTTAGACTTAACACGTCTGGTTCATCGGCGACCGTGACCGAGGCCACGGAGATTGCCCAAGACGTCGTACGTAGGCTGGTTGAGTCTTATCGCCATCACCGGGACCCTCTACCGCCGAGCTTGCAACGTGTTTTTTCAGGGCATGGGGAAGTGATTGCGCCGGCAGCGGTGGATTAAATGGGTCTGCTGTCCGGATTATCCTATCGCGATGTGACTCGCAGGCTTCGAGCCACCGGATTCGAGCCGCCGGATTCGCGTTTGGCAGCGGAGGGGAGCCTGGGAAAGGCGTGATAGCGGGTCCTCCGGTAGAACACCATGGCTTCAGCCATGGGAGGGCGTCGGGCAGCGCCGATAGCGCGTCCGTGATTCCGGACCCCCGGGGAGGACTCCTTGCTTGCGACCGAGGCGTTCCCGAAAGCTCAGGATAGCACGTCGCAACCTATCCCGGTCTCCCGCGCGCGCCGGGAGTAGGAGGGGCCGGATCACGGGATTCGGCTTCCTGACCGGAGTCTTGCGCACCGTCCGCCGTTGGCGGAGATTCATCCGCAGACCGTGGGGCGAGCAACGCTCGGATCTCCGCCAGGTCGGCTTCGACGCGTTCTAATGTTTCGGCCATCCGTTGCAACGATGGCCCCATCTCCGAAGGGAGTTCGGCGCCGCCAGGCTCGGCGTCCTCAGTGGGTCCTGCCTCGAGATCCGTTCTCGCCCACGCTGGCGCGGTCAAGCGATACCCTCCGTACAGGGCTGCCAATGCTCCGACGCCGATCCATCCCCACGGACTTTGCAGATATTCCACCGCATACCCGGCTTTGGGAATCATCACCATCGGGCGGCCAAACGCCGCCCGGCGTGGGAGCCAGAACGGCTCGGGCACCGCATTGTGCACGCCCTTGGTGTGAAACCACCAATGCTTCCCACGCCATCGCAACGCAATAATCCGGTGCAGCATCACCGACGGATAGTGATATCGGTGCTGGTCGGTCGCTGGGATATGCACGGCCACGATTTGGCCCACGTGAAGCGGAACCTGCCCCATGGGATCCAATATCACCAGGGTCCCGGGGTGGATAACCGGCAGCATACTCTCGCCAGACGTCACCAAGAGCGCGTCCGGCCGCCCGACCATCCACCAGATCCCGACCGCGGCCAGCAGGCTCGCGACGGCCACCGCCCACCGCCAGGGGAAACGACCTTGCCAAGGCTGCACCATAGCGCGGGTCGGGGCGGGGACGGCGCTCACAAGCCATGCACCTCCGCGAAATATTGCAGGGTTGCGGCCCCCAACTGCTGGCCCGGCGGCGCATGCCCAGGTGTCGTGATGCTGGCCACCAGATACAGGTAGGTCTCATTGGCCTGGGTCGATTTCAGCACGCCGTCGGCAATCGATGCGTTGAATTCGGCCGTGGTTTGAGGCCCCGCTTCTTGGCAGACCAAGCTAGACCCCGCCTTGGGATCGTCGATGGTGTACGCTGTCGTGGGACATAGAGACACGCTGGACACCGGGTAATACAGACCAACGTTGATGAACGCGGAGGGATTATGCAGGACGCGATTGGCCGCGTTCGGATTCAGCCACGCGAAAGTGACCCAAAGCCGGTTGCTGTCCGCGGGCTGCCCTACATGAATGCGATACAGTTCGACTCCGGCATCCACCGCGGCCGGGCCGGGACCTGGCTGGTGCGTGACCGTGGAGTCGACGGGCGTCAGCGTAGCAGCCATCCCACCGGGCAAGCCGGTCGCGGGCATAATGGTCGCGGCCACATTGGCGTTGGTCGCCAAAAACCCCCAGCCGGTTCCGGCGATCACCAAGCCTGCGGCCGTTGCCCAGAGCCATCCTCCCCTACGCCGGCGGACGCGTGCACCGCTAGCCGTTACCGGGTAAGTTGCCACGAGCGTCCCCCCCTTTTCTCATCCAGGGTTACGCGGGTTGTGTGTTGACGTAGAAGTTCGGGGACAATGAGGCCGTCGGCGACGTTGACACCGTATAGAAAGAACCTGCCGCGTCGGTAGTCGTTGGCGTGTTGTTGGGGATATAAAGTTCGTACCAGCCACCGGGTTTCAGCAAGAAGGGGACAGTGGCGTCGGAAAACGTCAGATAGGTCGGCCCCGGCGCGGTACTCCCCGCCGGCAAGGGATTGCCGGCCGCATCCTTCGCCGCGTCCCAGGCCCCCGTGGTCGAACTGGTCGGGGTTAGATTAGGCGACAGGCTCCATTCTTTGACGCCCACCGGAATATTCACATACGAATAATCGCTGTTGAGGCTCGCGGGGTTGGTTACCGTCAGCGTCACCAACACGTTCGCGGTAGCCCCGGTGGTATTCACGACCGCGATGTCGCCCGCCTGGGTAACCTGCGTCGGCTGGTTTAGGACCGGCGTCCACATGCCGGCGGTGACAGCCGCAGTGCTGCCTGTTTCCCACGCCGTGGGTGCTTTTACATAGGTGTTGGTCGACGTCGGCACCGTCAACGTCGGAAACGCCCCTCCGCTTGTAGCCGCATACACCCCTGCATACTGTCCACTACCACTGGGCGCACTTATGCTTGTCGTGGCGTTTCCATTGGTGGCTAAAAACGCATAGCCCGTCGCCATCAACACGGCCGCGCCCGCCACGCCGAATCCGGCTTTGGCGTACCGTTTCCGCCATCCCCCAGGCCGCGCAACCCAAACCCCGTAGGTCGTTATCATCACGCGTTCCTCCTCTTTGTGGGGCCGGCCCCTGGCACCATCGCGCTTGCCGTCATGCGGCCCCGTTGCTCCATCCGTTTCGCAATTTCGGGTGGTCAACCCCATTCGGAACCCGGCGGTTCCTCATGGAGTTCGCGATTCGGCGCCAACACAAACGCCCACCCGCTCGGGGTGGGCACGCTATGACCTCGGCTTTCCGCAAGCGTCCAGATACGCGGACAAGCGTCATCAGTTCCGAGGAAGCTCGGCCCCCTTAGCCATATTGATGCGTCGACCGTCGCTGCCGAGGGGAACGCCTTGCTTTTAAGATCAGCGTGGCAGGTTTGTTTGCTCACAGCAACCCCCATGTTGCTCGCGTTGTAGTCGGTATTTATTAAATTGGTTGAACATCACGCCGCGCATTTCCCTTCCCGGGCGAAGCCGGGAGGGGGTCAAGCGGACATGGTTCACACGGAAGCCATGATGACCACGGGATGGATCACACCGATGACAAGATAGGTTAGCCTCAACAAGGGGGGCGGAGAGCGCAAAGTCGTCCGCGAGCAGTGAGGCCCTGAGCGATTGCCGCTTGCGAGATCGAACCGGCACCGCTGTTAAGTCTC
>JAJZZH010000096.1 GCA_021797675.1 Bacillota bacterium
ACATTGTCGCATTCTGCAACGCAACGGAGGATGGCACTATGCACAAAAACCCATTTCCGCCTAGCGGCGGAAGCCCGCTTTCCTCCCCACGGCTAAAGCCGGGGGCTTCTCGCGGGCATTCGGTGAACATGGCACAACGCGTAATAATCGGGGGATTTTGGCACGAATCTGACACCTTTAATCCCCAACTCGCGGCAAGCGACAGCTTTGAATGGATGGCCGGTAACGCCATCCGCGAATGGGCCACCCCCGGCGGGAAAGACAACGAACTGGCCGGGGCGCTGGTCGAATTCGACGGCGCCGGAGTGGAGGTCGACCCTTCGCTGGCCGTGGCGGCGCCCGTCTCCGGTCCCGTTCCCGCCCCCGTTTTCGACCGCTTTCTCGGTGCCTTGGAGCAGCGGCTCGCGATGACCTCGCCACAGACCGCCTCAGGCATCTACTTCGCCTTGCACGGCAGTACCAGCGTCGAAGGCCGCGATGATGCGCAAGCGGAGCTGGTGGCCGTTTTGCGTCGGCACCTGGGACCCCATATCCCCCTCGTAATCAGCGTCGACCTTCACGCGAGCCCCAGCCCCTCCCTGATCGCCGGCGTGGACGCCATCGTGGGATATCGCACGGCCCCCCACCGAGATATCGCAGACACCGGACGCCGCGCCGCCCGACTGCTGCTGCAGATCATGGCGGCAGGGGCCCTTCCGTGGAAGATTCACATCCGCCTGCCGCTCTTGCTGCCGGGGGAATTTGGTCAAACCGATTTAGAGCCGATGCGTTCTCTCGTGGCACGTGTCGCCCAATTCACGGAGCACCCGACGGTACTCGAGGCGTCGTTTTTACAGGGCTATCCGTGGGCGGACAACCCCAATGCGATGGTCAGTCTTTGCGCTGCGTTAGCGCCTGGCACCGCGCCCGAACCGGCTCGGACGGCATTAATCGACATAGCCCGCGCAATCTTTGCCGAGCGCGCCGCATTTTACCGATCCACCCCCGCGCTCACCATCGCGGACGCGCTGGTCCACGCGGATCAGCGATCTCCCGAAAACCTGCTGTATCTCTGCGACAGCGGCGACAATCCAACCGCGGGCGCGGTAGAGGATCGGGTTGATCTCTTGCAGCAGATCTTGGCGCACCGCCGGACCAATTTTCTGTTTGCCCCCATCGTGGCCCCGAGCGCCGTGGACCACTGCATTGGCCACGTGGGACAGCGGGTTTCGCTCACCCTCGGCGGCCAGTTGGTGGATTCGGGTCCCAAGATTTCGGCATCCGGCTCGGTGCTCGCCGTCTACCCCAACGATGCCCTGGGCGGAGACGTGGTAATATGGGCCGTTGGCGGCAACCGCATCGTGCTCACGCGACGGCGCGTGGCCATGCACGACCCCGCTTGGCTCACGGAACTGGGCCTGAACCCGGCCGACCCTGGCACGGTGTATGTCCTGAAGAGCGGATACTTGTTTCCCGCCTATCAAGACCTGCTGGCGTCCATTCCGAGGGCACGCGCCTATTTGGTGGCCACCCCGGGAGCGTCCAGTCTCGATCTGATGAGTTTTCCCTATCGCCGCCTACCCCACCCCATCTATCCTCTCGATAGCGAAAGCGGCACCCGCTGGGCAATGACCGTGACCGACGCTCGCGGCAGGAGCAGGGGAAATACGGAAACGCTGCCCCTTTAGTCCGGCGGAAAACCGCTGGATCATCTCCTGCTCGGCCCCTAAAGCACGACCATGGTCTTTAGCGCTTCCCGGTAGCGTTTGGCAGACAGATGTTGGGGGAGTTCGGCGAGGTTAATCCGCCTCGCTAAAAGCGGTGCCAGTCGGCTGCGATGGGTTCGAATCACATGGAGGGCGGCCGGATACGTGTTTGCGTACCGGAAAATTCCCTGCACGGAGAGGCCCCGGGTGGCAATCGCCATGCCGTTAAGTTGCATGGACGCTTCATCGCCGAGCCCCACCAGGACCAGTCGGCCGCCGCGCTTGAGGTGGCCGATGGCCCAGGTAAGGGCCGCCTCCGCGCCGCTGCAGTCGATGGCCACATCATAAGAACTCTCGCTGCCCGCATCGATCAGATCGGCTTGCAACCCCATCGTCCGTGCACTCTCGACCCGGTCGGCGCGTATGTCCCGCAGGCACACTTCAGCGCCCTGGCTTTCGGCAACCAAGGCGGTCAGCACGCCCACCGGACCCGCACCCATGACCGCCGTTTTGGTGCCCAGTCGAATCCCCGCCTGTCGGACTGCGTAGACTCCCACCGACACGGGCTCGGCCAGAGCCGCCTCCTCCGGCGTCAACCCGTCCGCGACGTAGGTGTAGGCTGCCGGATGTAACACATAATCCGTAAGCGCGCCATCGACCGGGGGAGTGGCAAAGAACCGGACGCGGGCACACAAATTGTAATCGCCCCGGCGGCAAAGTTCACACTCCCCGCAAGGAATCCCGGGTTCCAGCGCCACTACCACGCCCACCGGAAGCGTCACCCCCGTACCCACCGACTCGATGATGCCGGCCACTTCGTGGCCGAGGATCATGGGCGCCCGCAACACAAAATCGCCAATTCTGCCGTGCTCGTAATAGTGCACATCCGATCCGCAAAGGCCCGCGGCCTTCATCCGCACCCGCACCATGTTCGGGCCTGGCGGCCCGGGATCGGCAATTTCTTCAATAGCAAGGTCGTTAATCGCCCGCAACACCGCCGCTTGCATCGTGAATCCTCCTCCCTCTCGGAACGGACCCATGAGGCCTGCCATCTCCGGGTTAATCGCCCCCAATGCTCCCCGGCCGACGCGTACCTCACCCCCAATCCCATTTTATAGAGTTCGATCACGCGCGCCAACGACTACGTCGGACCACTTGGCCGACGAAGAACTGACGTCGATACGTTGGGCAAAACACACATGATCATTGATGAGCGTTACGTGTTGGTTTGCGTCGTACTCTTGCCCATTCATACCGCTAAGAATCTTACCAGGCCCCGGGAGGGGAAGGCGCTTCATCCCCCCCTTAAGGAGTGGGATGAAGCGCCAACTTTCTGCAAAGAAGGCTTGGCACCGATCGCAAGCACCCACCCCCAGGCTAGTAGGTGCTCGCTGCGTTGGCGATTTCCGTATTCTTGAGGGGATTCAGCGCACCCCCAGCAAAAGTTCCATCACCAATTGGTCCAGTTGTTCATAGGCATAGCCGACGGTCCCCCACGCCGCACGGTCGAACGGATCCACGGCTTGGGAACGCGCGCGGATGCTCTGCAGGAGACCCTGGATCTCTGGGTCTTGGGCAAACCGATCCACTTTATCCTTGAGAATCAAATACGTACGCATGCATCCGCGGGCAAATTCGAAGACTCCGTCCACGTCTTCGGTGCGATAGGCGTGGGCGTCAAAGTGGCGTGGCCCCTGGTAGCCCCCTTCCTCCAACAATTTCACCACGTAAAAGGCACCCTTGGGATCATCGGAGGCGAATCGGAGGTCCTGATCGAACCGGCCCGGCTTTTGATCATTCAGGTCAATGTGAAACAATTTTCCCGCGTCCAAGGCTTGGGCCACCGAATGATAGGGATTGAGGCCGGCCATTTTCTCATGCGCGATTTCCGGGTTGACCCCAACTAACTCCGGGTGATCCAAGGTGGCAATAAAGGCCAGCATGGCACCGGTCGTGGCCAGATAGATATCGCCGCGGGGTTCGTTAGGCTTCGCCTCCATGGCAATCCGCATCGAATATCCGTTGTCCAAAATATGCTCGGTGAGCGCGTTCACTCCGTCCCGATACCACGCCATGGCATCGAGCGGGTTTTTTGCCGCGTCGACCTCGCTGCCTTCTCGGCCTCCCCACAGAACAAAGGTCTCCGCGCCCAGATCATTCCCCAAGTCGATGGCCGCCTTGGCCTTGTCTCCCGCATAGCGCCGAATGGCAGGCACACTCGAGGTCAGCGCCCCGTCTTTGAACACTGGATCGTAAAAGAGATTGACGGTGACCATGGGAACCCGCATATCGCACTCCGCCAGGACCCGCTGAAACTCACGAACGATCGCTGCGCGCTCGTCGGGGGTAGCATCAATGGGTACCAGATCGTTGTCGTGCAGGGTCACCCCGTAGGCCCCCAGTTTGGCCAGCCGGTCAACGGCCGTACCTGGAGCCAAGGTTGGACGCACGGACGCGCCAAACGGATCCCGACCTCGATTGCCCACCGTCCACAAGCCAAAGGTAAACCGATCCTGCTTCGTCGGTTGAAATCTCTCCGCCGCAATAGCCACTCCCATTCCTGGTTCAAAAACTTGATGATCGTGTGGGCCTTGCACGAGCCCATGGGAATTCACCAAGCGCCCTCCCCCTGACCAGGCTTTCGCTCCTTTCGGACGGGATTTCTCCTTGCGGAGAAGACGGCAGGGAGGACTGGGCCCGGGGGTCCCACCCGGACGGAAGCGGCTCCATGCAGAACGGTTGCCCTGCCTCGGGTCGCCCTCCCGCCGGCATGTCCCTGGGGGCTCTGTCCCGCCGGGAGTCCTGCACAAAACCTCCGCGATCGAACCGATACGCCTACGGGTGTTTCAGCAGATCCCGCTAACTGCCGCCCGGGGCCAGCCGATACGGAGGTCTCACGCCCCAAAGGCTGGGAGATGGCTCCCCAGGAGTTCCGCCGCCTGGGGGGACAAGCAACCATTTTTCATCCGCATCCATGAGTCGATGCTAGCATGACGCAGACCTGCTCGCAAGAATTTGCGTTGCGGTTTGCATCTCCAGATAACCGCCCACTCATCGCGTCGTTGCCCGCTTTACCGGAATTCTCATACCAAGGACGTTGGAGCATGAAATTCTCGTGAACCGGCGCGCGCACGTTGGTATAATGGCCCCAGCAGCGAAAAAGAAATCCGGTGCCATTTCCTCAAGAAACCTAGCACCCGGAAGAAGGAGCCCGAGCATGCGGCCAGGATTTTTGGGAATCGATGTCGGTACCCAGGGTTTAAAGGGGGTCATTATTGATCCCGAGGGCGAAAGCGTTTGGGAGGCGGTTTCACCGTACGCCACGGAGACTCCGCGGCCGGGTTGGAATGAACAGCATCCCCAGGATTGGCGACGGGCGCTCGAAGACATCTTGGACCAGGCTGCATCCGCCCCCGTACGCATCCAGTCGATCGGGCTCACCGGCCAAATGCACACCTCGGTATTCTGCGACGCGTCAGGACGCCCGCTACGCCCAGCCATCTTGTGGTCGGACACCCGTGGATCGGATCAAGTGCGCGAACTCGTCGCGGCGCACGGTGAACAGGAATTATGGCAACGTTTCGGCAACCTGCCGTTGGTGAACTATACGCTGATTAAATGTCTTTGGGTCCGTGATCACGAGCCAGAGATTTGGCGCAAGGTCCGCCATATCGCCGTGGCGAAAGATTGGCTGCGTTTCATCATGACCGGCAACTGGGGCAGTGAGGTGAGCGATGCTTCGGGCACCTATTGGCTCTCGGTGGCCCGACGCCAATGGGACCAAACGTGGCTGCAGGAGGTAAACCTTTCCCCGGAGTGGATTGGACCGGTGGTGGAGTCCACGGTTGTCGTGGGAGCCAATCGAATCGGACCAGCGGCGCTTCGAGGGCTCCCCGTCGTTGCGGGTGCCGGTGACCAACCGGCCAGCGCCTTGGGCACGGGGGTCATTGCCGATGACACCGTCGGCATCTCCTTGGGCACGTCAGGGGTCGTGTTTTGGCCGCGCCCACAATTCGAGCGCCCTCCGCACGCTTCCATTCATTCCTTTTGCCATGCTTTGCCCGAACACTGGTATTGGATGGGGGTGACCCAGGCGGCGGCCTACTCGCTGACGTGGCTGCATAAGCAATGCGGCCAGACCACGACGTTTGATGCCTTAACCAGGGAAGCCGCCACCGCCCCGCCGGGATCCGACGGTCTGCTATTTCTTCCTTATTTGAACGGCGAACGCGCGCCGATCAACAACCCTGACGCGCGGGGGGTGTGGTTTGGGCTCTGTTCCTCCCACGCACGAAGCCACCTCGTTCGCAGCGTGCTGGAAGGCGTCGCTCTGAGCCTCAAGGATGTCGTGGAAACCATGCAGGCGCTGGCTGCCCCGCACCGCGTGGTAGCCACCGGCGGTGGCGTCAAGAGTCCCCTTTGGGCTCAAATTCTCAGTAATGTGCTGGGCGTTCCTATCGACATCGTTGAAGATCCGGGATCCGCCGTGGGCGCCGCGCGGCTCGCGCGACTGAGGCAGGATCCCACAGCTTTGGTCCGGCTCAGGCCCCAGGTGACCTGGACGGCAGAGCCCGAGTCCCCTGCCGTAGACGTCTACCGATCCGCCTTCGCCCGCTACCGTGAACTTTATCAAGCCGTCCGCCCGTTATTGACGTCCTGAGTCGGTCTCCGTCATGACGCGCAGCTGCGGACCTGCGCAGTCCCCGACAGCGCACCCGATTCAAGGAGCTTAAACCAAGGACCCATTCATGCCAGCATCTCGCAGACCGCGCGACCATTATCTTGAACGCGGCGGAGGAAAAGGCCAGGCCGGCCATCGCGCGCATTGCCGGCTGAAACCGCAACCCCGTGAAACGCTGGCGGCAACGGTGGACCGCGAGCACTCGAAGCTGGCGGCGCCCGAAGCCAAGCGGCCCCATGCACCGCGGTAAAGGGTGCCATCCAGGATGCCCCGCACTCGGGGCCACCCCCATCGCCCTCTGTACCCATTCTGTGTTGCAGCTCGTAACCTCGTCGTCCCTGCAGGGGAAGAACCTGCGACGCTAAATTGCCCCTTCAGCGTCAAGCCAAGTGGACGTATCGGAGGGGTGACCTCCGGTGCGAAAGCTCCACGGGTACGCTCCTCGCCGCCGGAAGGTGGGATCCATCACGAGGGCTCGCGATTGGTCGGGCCGCAGCATCAAGCGAATCCTGCCGCCTCGTGAATGTACCCCGCGTGAAGAGGATTTGTGGGATAAATCAGGACGCCGAGCCCGGTGCCGAAGGGCTCGGTGCCCGCTGTGTCCCGAAATGCTGTCACGAGCGGACCGGATCCAACCGGGCTGAGAGCGGCCCGTTCCGACCCGAAGGCGAAAGACGCGCGCCTGATCGGACCGGGTGGGCGGTCGGGCTTGCGGGTCACGGGTGATCGCATCGACAGACCCGATATCCAGATTAGCTAGCACTGAATGTAGTAGTAGCTAATCTGATTCGAGAAGAGATCTTGATGCCGCTCTCTACACCTCTCGGGCTCGGCAAGACGATCCAGGCTTTCCGGAGGTTCGCAGGGCCCCCGAGCCGCGGCCCGAGCGGCAGCGCGGCGGGGCGCGAGCGTAGCTCGCAATGGGCCGGCATTGATTCCCTTCGGTATCCCGAGTAGCTCCCATGGCATGCTGTGCATGCCATGGGAGCTACTGTACTTGCGAGCACGCTGAGGGCCATCAAACCGGTGAGTTTGCACGTAGGCGTGGCGAGGAGACCTTCACGAATCTGGATTATCTGGCCCGCCTCGGGTTTAGGGGGTGGGGGCGGCCTCCCGGTCGGGGTCATCGAGGTGGGCCGTGTCCCCTAACCGGTCTTGGAGGCGGGTCAGGTCGCGGCGCAAGGCCGCTGGATTGAGCGCCTCGTACTGCTGGCGCAAAGTGGCTTTCTGATCTGCGGAGATCACCGTGTCGGGTAAGGCTACGACCCGCTCATAGGGAGTGCGGGCCGTGTCGTAGCGGCGGTAGACCCGAGCGCCTCGCCGCTCCTTGAACACCGTCTTCTGCAGCGGCTGAAAGAAATTCGTGTAGAGACGCAGCGTGGCGTAGATCTCATTCAGCCACGCCACCTGGTCCGGGCCTTCATAGCGGAGGTAGCCGACGAAGCGTCGGACGACCGCCCAGTTTTTTCTGTTCGACGTAACAGCCGTCGTTCTTGTGATACGCTCGGGAGCGCGTAAACGTGATGGGGTGCGTTTCGCACCAGGCGAGCAGATGATGGTTGATGAACTCGCTGCCATTGTCGGAATCGAGACCGCGCAGGGGAAACGGAAACTGGCTGCGGTGCGCGTTCAGCGCCTCCAGCACCCACTTCCGAGCCTTGTTGGGCACGGCGGCGGTTTCGGTCCAGCCGGTGAGGCTGTCGACCATGTCGAGCGTCCAGGAAAAGTCGCCGCGGGCGGCGCCGCCATCATGGGAGACGAGATCAATTTCGAGAAACCCGGGCTGGGTCGCATCGTCCCACTCCGCCCAGGTGCGGACCGGAATTTGGTGTTTGAGCAGGGTGTCCGGTTTGGTCCCATGGCGGCCTTTGATCGCTAACCGCCGCCGTTCGGGGGCGACAAAGCGATCGATGGAGGCGGCGCTCATCGCGAGGAGCTGCCCCCGCGTCGCGGGGTCCACGGTCAGCTCCCTGTGGTGTTCTAACTGGGCGACCAGTTCCGCCAAAAACGGTTGTAAGCGTTTGCCCGTGGGAAAATTGAGCATGGCCCAACAGTGCACGAGCGCCTGCTTCGCCGCCGGACCATAGGTCGGTT
>JAJZZH010000152.1 GCA_021797675.1 Bacillota bacterium
GCCTTCTCGTTCCACGAGATGCCGGATGGTATGGATTTCGGCCATCTTTTTCACTCCTCATCCTCCTTTAGGAGCGACATGGTTTGTCGATCCATGTCCAACCCTATCGGAAGGAGAAATTGATGGCCCCCTTTTTTACCTCGGAACCACCGTTTCAGGTGGCTCCGTTTTACTCGGCCATTGCCTTCAAAGTGGTCCCCTTTTACTCAGCCGAATGCACACGACAGACCAGGAATATGGCCTCATACGGGGCAAATTGGTTGAAGTTCTTGTAGAAGCCATTGTTTTTCCGCAATATAGAAATGCCTGCTATGGATCCGATGTCCACGTTCTCTATGGAAATCGGGAATGGTAGACCTACCCCCCGAATCAAAAAGGGCCATCCGTCTGTCGGACAATTGACGTATATGGAATAGATCGTACAAGGAGCGCATTTTTCGAGTGCAAGGCCCACCCACAAAGATTTACCGACAATAACATTGGTTATTTATCCCAGCTCAAACAAATAATGCATTCGTATCCCCATGTGGTGGCCACCATTAACGGCATTACGTCAATGACGCCCAGGCAGCTTGCCATCACATTGCAAGCGATGCCCGCCCATTATCAAGATTGGATACGGAGCATAAACGATCTAATTGAGGAGTGTCTTTAAACACTCGTGCGTCTGTGGGACTCCGGCATACGGCGACCGCCGCTAAAGGGCGGCCCAGATCCATTATTCTCAGGCGGTCGTGGGCGTCGGGCGCGGCCAAGTCACCAGTGGCCGAAGACTCCACGTAACGATCCCCTTCCCCACGACGTCATAGCCGTCGTAGCGCCGGGCAGTGCCGAAGACGGCGGCCAGGTCCCGGGCGACGGACGGTTTTTCGGCCAAGATGAGGTGATCCATACGAGCAGCCTCCTTCGCCTAGAATAGCGAATCGGGGCGGTTGAGCGTGCCGAGAGAGTCGATAGTGCGGAGATAGCGATAGACGGTGGCGCGGTGAATGCCGAAGCTCTGGGCGCCCCCGGCCTTGGGTTTGCCGGCGGCGATCTGGGCTTTCACACGGGCGACCTGTTCCGGGATGAGCTTGGGATGGCCGCCGGTGTAGACGCCGCGTTTCTTTGCCTTGGCAATGCCTTCCCGCTGACGATCGTGGAGAATCGGCGGTTAGAGAGGACCTCGACCTCATACGAAATATCGCCGAATAATTATCGAACTTATGCCAATGGTGGATCGTTATTATCGACCATAACAAATTAGCTTACAACATCAGAGAAAACGACGCCGCGCCGCCTCAGGAGCCGCATCTGGGGCTGGATCGCCGGCCGCCCGCGTTGCACGTGCCTTCGTGTCGGCGTTAAGGGCCCGTGATCTTCCCCGTAAGGTCGTGCCAGTTTCGGATCAAATGCAAGCGATCGGCCACCTGCTGTGCCGCCGCGGCACACTCATTTCCCAAGCGAAATCGAGCACCCATCGGATATACGCGGCGGCCCGACGCTGGTACACCGGCGCCCACAGGACCCGCTCACAAAAGATGCGCTGTCCACAGCCCGGGGCGTCGCACCAAAACCGATGCACGCGCAGCTGGATGACCATGGTCACCGCCCCATGCGGCAGTTCGTCCAATTTCCGCTCGTAGGTCCCCGTGGATCCGGCTGCTGGGCGTTCCGCAGCGGGGGCAGAGGGCGGTCTTCACCTACGAGGTGAGAAGGACCTGAATGGGGCAGGTGTCCCCGATGATCATTTGGATCGTCATGTCGGGATAATCGGGTAAAGTAGAGACCGACATGGAAACACCTCCACGAGGGTTTTTCCATGTCATTTGCCATGATGGCCTAGATTTCCTTTCTGCACCAAAAGTGACCAAGAGCCAATTCCTGTTGACAATATACAGCCGTAGCCAGCACTCGGCAGAGGAGCGCAGGCAGCACCGATCGTCCAGCGTTCGTTGCGCCAAGGTTGGGCTGACCAAATACGCCCCCTATCGGACCCGCAGGGAGGCTTTTAGGGGGACCGACGCCTGGTGTCCGAGGGGTAACGTTCCAAGCGTCGGCCTCCCCTCTAAACCTATCCACGGGAGCCATCTATAAGACCGCTTGCCCAAGGGACGGATCCTGCCATTTGTTCCAATTTTCGGCAGTTTAGGCGGAGTCCAGACGAACGACGTGGCCTGACTCCACCGACCGCTCTACGGCCTGCGCCGCGGCGACCGTATCGAGCCCGTGACACGCGGCCAATACGGGCGTGCCCCCTTGCTCCAAAGCCCTCACAAAGTCGTCCAGGGCATCCCAACTGCTTTGCCAACTCGTACGGGCGGGCAGTTCCCGAAGGCGCTGGCGCACGGAGTCCTCGTCATCGCCGTCGACGGTCCAGCCTTGTATCCCCTGCAAGGTGGGCCCGATCCCCGCCGCCCCTTGGGTGCCCACCAGGGCCAGCAGTTCCGCACTGCCGGCCTTGATACCCACGGTGGTGGCATTCAATGTGGCCAGCGCCCCCGACTGAAACTGCCCCTGCACCGAAAGCACATCCTCCACGGGTCGGTGGTGCACAGCGTAGTTCGCCTGCGCATAGATCTCTTGGACCGGACCCAAGAGGGAAATCAACACATCGAATAGGGCAATCGCTTCACTGAAGATCAGGCCGCCCGACTTGGTTGGGTCGAGGCGCCAAGGCGACTCCTCGTAATAGGGATCGGACCGCGGGGCCACCACCTGGGCATGCGCCTGAACCACGGTCCCCAGACGCCCAGAACGCACGGCGCGCGCCACTTGCTGGATGGCTGGCAAGAGCCGCACCGAATGGGCTTCCGCCAAAATCACGCCTGCTGCCTTGGCTTTTTGGACCATCGCCGCCGCCTCGGCCAGGGTCAGCGCCATGGGCTGCTCCACCAGCACCGACACGCCGTTCGCGATCGCCGTTAGCGCAATCGGACCGTGGGTCGCCGTTGGCGACGCCACGATGATGCCATCCAGTTGAATCGCTCGCAGCATGGTCTCGAGCGTATCGTAAGCGGGCACATCAAAAGCCAGTGCAGCCCGCCGAGCAACCTCGTAGTTGGTGTCAAAAGCCGCCACCAACTCCGCCTCCGGCAAATGCACGATGGCCTGGAGGTACTTTTGTCCTGCCTTGCCGCAACCGGCCAATCCAAGGCGTACCTGTCCCCCCAATAATAGGCCCTCTTTCGTTTGAGAGATGATTTGCCAAGAGATTCCAAAATATATGGCATTATACCATTTTAAATCCCGGGCTTCCTCGTGCTCTCCGGTCTATCCCAGGAATTTCCCGCCTAGACATTGGCAGCGTCAGGGCATATAGTTAGCAAGGTCGTATCGGATAATCGTCTGAACTGCGGACATATGGTAGTATCGATTGGGTTGGGGCGGGACTCAGGTCACGGGACCAGTCCCATGGTGCTTAGGCCAGGAAGAAAGGTGTTATCTATTCGCGTCGACATTACCCCTGATCTTCGTTGGATTCTGGTGACCGTCGACGAAACCGAACCGACGCCCGCCACCGTCAAGGTCGAGCGGGAAGCACTCAACGTCGCGGCCAAAGACACTTCCGACGAACCCGATAAAGTGCTGGGGCTCATCGCTCGGCGGGCGCTCCGCCGTATTCCCACCGCCAACGGCGATGATGGCTTGCGCCTCATCACGGTCCATAACCTCGGGGTTGTGTGGCCCAAATAGGGACGGCAGACGCCGTCCCTTGGCATTTCCGGCCTATGACCCAAACACTATAGAGCGAATTTCGTCGAACTCCAGCGTCTCTTTTTCCACCAGCGTCAGTGCCAGCCGATTGAGCGCAACCCGATGCCGAAGCACCAGCGTTCGTGCCCGCTCATACTGCTCCATAATCACGTGACGGACCGACTCGTCAATCTTGGAGGCCACTTCTTCGCTATAGTCCCGATAGCGCATCAAGTCGCGTCCTAAGAATATCTGGTCCTGGCGCGTTCCGTAGGTGAGCGGCCCGAGCTCCCGCGACATCCCGTATTCCATAATCATCTGCCGCACCATCCCGGTCGACTTCTCAAGGTCGTCGCTGGCTCCCGTCGAAATCTCCCCGAAGACGACCTGTTCGGCGACTCTGCCGCCTAAGGACATGGCCACCTTGTCTAAGATTTGATCGCGGGTTACCAAGTAGCGATCTTCCTCGGGCACCGGCATCGTATATCCCATCGCCATTCCCCGCGGAATGATCGTCACCTTGCCAATCGGGTCGCCATTGGGAACGAGGAGGCCCACCAGGGTATGGCCCGATTCGTGGTAGGCGACAACCCGACGCTCGAAGTCGGAGATGACCCGCGTCCGCTTTTCCGGGCCGGCCATCACCCGTTCCGCTGCCTCGACGAAGTTTTCCATGGTAATCCGCTTGCGGCGTTCCCGAGCCGCCATGAGAGCCGCCTCATTGCACAGGTTGGCCAAGTCGGCGCCGGTGAACCCTGGCGTGCGACGCGCGATGACCCCCAAGTCCACGCCTTCGCCGAGCGGCTTATTCCGCGTATGCACCTGGAGGATTTTTACCCGTCCTTCTTTGTCGGGACGGTGCACCACGATTTGGCGGTCGAAACGGCCGGGTCGCAGGAGCGCCGGATCGAGCACGTCCGGCCGGTTGGTCGCCGCCATCACAATCACGCCGTCATTGGCGGCAAAGCCGTCCATTTCGACCAACAACTGATTGAGCGTTTGTTCCCGCTCGTCGTTGCCGCCGCCATAACCCGCTCCGCGCATCCGGCCCACCGCATCCAACTCGTCGATGAACAAGATACACGGTGCCGATTTCTTAGCCTGATCGAAGAGGTCGCGCACGCGCGATGCGCCTACCCCGACGAACATCTCAACAAAGCCCGAACCGCTTTCGGAATAAAAGGGAACCCCCGCCTCGCCGGCCACCGCCCGCGCGAGGAGCGTCTTGCCCGTGCCCGGCGGACCAAACAACAAGACCCCCTTGGGGATTTTTGCGCCCATCTCCAAGTAGCGTTTGGGATTCTTCAGAAAGTCCACCACTTCTTCAAGTTCTTGTTTTTCTTCTTCCACCCCGGCGACATCGTTAAACGTCACCCGAGTCTGGCTGTCGTTATGCAACTTGGCCTGCGAGCGGCCAAACGACATCATCCGGTTGCCGCCCTGGCCCTGGCGAAAAATCAGGAATAAGAACGCTCCCACCACCAAGAGCGGCGCCAAATCACCGAGCAGGGTGAGCCACAGTGACGGTGGTGCCACCTTGTCCACCGTCACCTGAACGTGATTGGCGTTTAGGACATCCGTCAAGCTGTTGGTGGCTCCGGAAGGATAGACGGTGCTATACGTCGTGCCGTTAGTCTTCTTCCAGGTCACCGTGAAATTCGCCGGATTGACCGTCGCCGACGTCACCCGGTGATTCGTCGTCGCCTGCACCAAGGTGCTGTACGCGACCGATTGCACCTTGGTGCTGGGGGTATTGAGAAAGTCCATCAAGGTTGAGATAAACAGCACCACAAAAACGATCGTGATTACCCCGCGCAGCCACCGGTTTTGCATCCGTATCCCTCCGGGCAAATCTTAAAATGCTGTATGGTACCAGTGTACTCCACCCCGTGTCTTTCCGAAAGCGAAGCCCATCCCAAAACGGCCCGCCTCGCCGTGCGTCGCATGGCGAGGCGGGCCTGCTGCCGCTTAGCTCCCCGGCCAACACGTCCCGCTTAGGGCGTCGGATACGAGGAGTATAGATGATAGAGGCTCTCGACGGCGCTCACATAGCCTTGACAGTACGAGGGCACCTGTAGGCCGTTTTGCTGCACAGCCCCCGGGCCGGCATTGTAAGCGGCCAACGCGAGCGACAGGTTGCCGTTGAACATTTGCAGCATCTGGCTGAGATACAAAGAGCCGCCTAAAACGTTTTGCTCGGGGTTGTAGGGGTTGATTCCCAGCGCCGATGCGGTACCAGGCTCCAATTGCATAAGGCCGATGGCTCCGGTGACGCTGACGGCACTCTGATGGCCCCCGGATTCCTCCGTAATCACGGCAATGATTAATGCCGGCGACAGATTGAACTTGGCGGCAATGGGTGCCACCAGCGGATACATGGCGCGATATAGCTGTTGACGACTCAGGCTGCCGCTGGAAAAGGCCTGCATCAATTGTCCGATCTTGCTCGTGATGTGCTGGATCTCGCCGCGGAGCGAACTCATTTCGTTCAACAACGCCGCTTGTTGATTGCGCAGCGTCTGCATCTCCTGACGCTCTTGTTGGATCGTAAAGCTCACGGTGCGTGCCTGGCTGGCTGCCCGGGAGTCAGCGGCCAGGGCGGCGGCAGCTTCTTGCTGGACCACGGCCTGCTCTTGGTTGAGGAGATTCTGATGGGCCACCAAGCTCGCCTGGGTATCCGCGAGCGCCGCCTTTTCCTCCGCCAGCATCTTCTCTTGTTGCTGGACGGCGACGGCCCGCAAATGAATCGCGTGCATCTCCCGAGCTGCCCCTGCCGCAATCTGGCCCAACATATAGACGCGGCTGATAAACTCGGCAAACGAGCGCACACCGACCAGAACGGCCAGATAGCCAATCGATCCCCGCTCTTCGACTAAGCGCAGTTGGCCACCGAAAAGCATCCGCTCGTGGGCCAGCGCGCGCTCGGTGCGCCGAAACTTCACCACCGAATGGTAATACAGTGTCTGCGTCTGTTGCAATCGCTGGCTGGTGCGTTTGACCTCAGCTGCGGTCGCCGCTAACATCGCCTTCGTCACCTGCAAGCGTTGCTGGGAGATGATCACCTTGCGGCTCGCCTGTTCTTGGGCGGCGGTAACGGTGTTCAGTTGCTGTCCGAGCGCACCCAGCCGCTGCATGGTGCGGCCGATCGTGTACTGCATCGTCTGATAGCTCATCTGATCGTGCGCCAAGAGCGCTTTCACCGCTTCTGCCCGTTGTTGCAACTGGGTAACGTTCGCCGCCTTGGACACAACCCATCCTGCCCCCAGGGTTATCATCCCCGCACCGACCAGGCCAAGCATGGTCCGACGTGGCTGCATGGTGAACCTCCTATCGATTATCTATTGTTTGGGCGGTAGGCGATGCTCGGTCGTGCATCCCATCCGTCCCCTCGGCGCCTTCCCGTGCGTTCGGGGAGCGGCGCGGTCATTCCATTCCGTTATCCACCTCGATCAGCCAGTATGCCGCCGCTTCTTGGGCGACCATCCCACACGCTTTATGATGGCTTCTCCCCTCCGTCATTCTCATCGCCTGCCGCTGTCACCACTTCTCCGTTTGAGATCTCTTTCTTCGGGAAGCAAGCCGAAAATTCCTCCCCAGGAGCCGACAAATTTCACGGCCATTGCGGATCTTTTCGTCTGAGCGACACCATTCGCCCCCCCTTTTTTGGCAATCGGGCCCAAGGAGGGCCTTTTTGAACCGCATGCGCCCGCTTTCGGTTCGCGGTCATGCCGCCTGACATCCAATAATTGTCTTGCCGCATCACCCATTTCCTGGGACTTTTCGCGCATGTCTGAAGCGATAGAGCGTATGTCTTAATCAATATGGTGGATGCCGGGGCCGTCGCCACGGGACGCTTATGGATCGCGCCGTGGCCGGTGCCTTGCCTTTTACCGTCAATGTGGAGGAGGAGGTAACATGGTACGCCCGTCTTTCCGTCAAATGCTCTGGATTGGAGGACTAGCCAGTCTAGCCTTTTCGCTCTTGCTGCACCTGGCCTTGCTGTGGAATCTTCCTCCGCTCAACATGGCTCTGTGGGCCGGGAGTTTCTTCACCGCCAATATGGCTTGGGCAACATTTTGGGGCATGGGCTTGGAATGGTTGGTCGGGGCGGGACTCATCTATGGCTTTGCCCGATATTGGGCACCCAGAGTCCGGGGGCCCTACTGGTACAAGGGCGTCAGCTTCGGAGTAACGTGGTGGGCCTTCATGATGGTGGCCGGGTTTCCGCTGCTAGGCGTTGTGAGCCCGCTCAGCCGGTACGGTCTCGCTCCTATGCCCGGTTTCTTCGCCCTCGGCGAGGGTTTGGCCTCCCCCGTCTTCTTCTTGTTAGCGATGGTCGGATTCGGCCTGGTGGCCGCCTTCTTGCTTGGCAATCAAAGGGTATTGGGCCCCTTTCGCTGGCCCTTTCGCTGGCCCTCGCCCTAGCGCCGGGGGTACATGTCAAGCCCGGTTCCTACGGCCAGCCAGGCAAACCAACCGCTCAGTATCTCCCGCCTGGATCTAGCGGATTGCCAGGCCTTGCCATCCCGCTGCCGCGGAACCGCTTCCCAAGGGAACGGCCTGGCGAGGAAGCACGGGACCTGCGGTGGGGACCAAGGCCGGCCGCTGGGCGTGATGGGTCTCTGCGGCATACCGAGCCCGGCCGAGTTTGTTCCGGCTGTGTCCGGGTGGAAACTTCCTGGGATCATCTCGAGGTCTGGGCCGAGGGGGCCGGATGCATTGCGCACCATCCCCTCGGGGCCCCGGGCAGCCTCAACCTCGTGCTGGATCACTATCTCGAT
>JAJZZH010000204.1 GCA_021797675.1 Bacillota bacterium
TATTCTTCTGCGATCCCAGGACCCCTTTAAACTAAGAGTACCCTGCAGATCTTGTGACAGGGATGTTAGTCGAAGTGATGGCAAATAGCATTAGCGCCAACAGTATGCCGAGAGCGGCGTTCCCGACGGCACTCCGGGGTGGAAAACGCTCTATGCGGAGCGATCGGGCGTGGAACGCGCCTTGAGTCTGTGGGAACGTCAAGGGCTCAAACGGCGTCCCCACCGCCGTCCCTACCTCTGGTACGGGCACTTCGCGCTGGGGGCGATCGTCGCCCACCACCAGGCCTGGATCCGTGAGGGGTGCAGCCTAAGCGCCGCGGCGAAAGGGGGTGAGGTCTCGCCAGGGCTCATAGTGACTTAGAACGATCTGCCAAGCCGCCTATCCTTAGGGTGGTATGCTCTCATCGCGCAGACTCCGGTAGCCGAGGACACCCCACCCGATTTTCCACTTTCTACCCATCTAAACCATTGCCCTCACTTATTTGATGAAAAGGCTCCTGAGCGCTCCCCTTTGAGCAACCGCCTTGGCTCCGATCGCTCAGGAGTCAATTTCTTCAGCAAGAACACAACCAGTTGAGGGCACCATCTTCACTATAATAAAAGTAAAAGCATTAGGGATGGAGTTGCGGCAAGTCTCCAAGGCGAATCCGTCAAGACGACAGAGATGCTGACGAAAGGTCGAGCGGAATGAAACGCAAGAAGGTGACGAAGTGGCTGGCCGCCTTGGCGGTCGGTTTGTCCGTGGCAACAGCCACGCTGGGATTGTTGCCGATTCATGGGCGAGCCGAGCCCTCACTGTGGCTCCCAGCCGGAATCCTACCCAGTTCCGATAAGCCTACGGGCTTGCTGGCAGGTCGCCAACATTTGTGGATGTTGGTCCAAACCCCCGCCACGGCTACACGTCCCGCTGGCTACCGGGGAGAAGCCGATTCGCTGGACTCGCTTTCTATCGGTCCGGTCACACCGTATCTGCCATCGGCAGGTCCCTTGGCCGAGACTGCCTGGGGCCGGACTGCCCGGGGGTATTGGTGGGTGGTGTTCACCGGCGTCCGCGATTTGCCCAACGGCACGGCCGTGCGTGTGGTCAGGACGGCCATGTGGAGACCCGGCCAGTCTACGTGGTCTCGCTTGCCATCCCTGACCCTCTCCTCATCCGACAATAACGGCCAAGCACCGAAGGCCGTCATCGTCGACGGCAAACTTGGCCACGGATGGCTGGTTTCTCATGTTGCCGACGGCAATCAGACCATGATCTATCGGCTCAGTCCGCACGGATGGCACAAAATCCGCACGCTCTCCTATTCGTCGCAGCCTGCCGCCAGCAGTTTTCACTGGGCGGTTGCGGGCCCGATCGACCAGCTCTTCCTCAAGCCCGCCGGAGCCGATTTGACGCTGTGGGTGAACGCCAACGGCAGGATCCTCAAGACTACGCCCATCCCCCCCGTTCTGAGCAGGCAAATGCAGGCAGCCTTTGACAATGCGCCCCAAATCGCCGTCTCGAATGGGCGAATTACCTATTTCGCGTCGACCGCTACCGGAAGCCTGTGGCGCTGGGTAGGTTCACGGGTGGAACCCTTGACGGGCTCGCAAAGCCCCCTGGCCTCGGACGTCATCCTCTGGCAGGGGATCTGGCACAACTTGCCTGTGGTGACCGCAGTGAATTCGCACTCCCTGCGTCAGATGGTCTATATCTTCCGCGGTAGCGGCTGGCATCCTGCTCCCGATTTAATTCGTTACTCAGCGGCCATCAGACCCTTAGGGAGCCATAATCCCGCGTATTACATTTTTTGGAGCGGTAACACCTTTTGGACGATTACCCGCCAGCATATGATTTACGTGCACCGGGTGACGCTGCGATCCTTTTGGCGTCGGTCGTAAGACGCCGCCCGCGATGGCGGGGCTGCCCCGCCGCTACCCGCTATAACGCTGAGTTCCCGCCGTCGGGGTGGCGGCCTCCTCCGTCGCGGACGGCTCCGTCGGGCCCCTCCCCGGCGCTCGCGGGAAAGGTCGCGCGCATCCACACCTCCCACACCTCTGAGGTCATCGGGGTAGCGGGTTCCATCCCGACCGCGCCTGCGGCCTCCAGATATTTGCGCAAGGTGTGGCGATCCACCCTTCGATTTCGTTCCATCGCGTGGTGCTTGTTCTCCCTTGCCGGTGTTCAAAGATTTCTCGTAGCTCGCTTGGTGGCCGGTGGGGGAGCGATTGAGTACCGGATGGAACGGGTTTTGGTCAACGCCCCCGCCCTCAAGGGCGGAGCTTGGATCCGAACTCCACCGCCAGTTCAAGAACCCTTGCAGGCGCTAGGCGTTGGCTTCGCCGTCCGATCCATCGGGGGCTGCTGACCATAGCCCCGTCCCTGTCCAGTCCTGTCGGATAAGGAGCGTGCTCAGAGCGTCAGTGCGGGCACCCACCAGATCGGCGCGGAGGGTAAAACCACAGAGGGTACCGTCCCTGCTTGGGGCGGTTTGGATCATCGAATTGGGCACCCCTGGGAAGTGTAAGCCGCATCTACAGAATGGATGGAGGGAGGGTTAATCCTCCCGCGATTTGGGACTGGCAAGCGACGAAAGCACCGCGTTCCGCAAAGGCCTCCGGGGCTCGTTTACGGTGCAGGTGCTTGCCCTGGGCTCTGGTTCGTTCACAGAGATGCGTCAGGTCTTCCCGGCCGATCAGGAAATCCGGCTCCACAATGGCTTTGGCAATTCGATGGTTCACATCGGTTTTAAACCGTCTCGCTCGGCTGCCCTCGCGTAACCGCCTCGTGGCACCCCCCATACGCGCTAACTTACCCCGTTAGATCGCACTGATATCGCCGTTTTCGGGGCCGTTCATGCAGATGCCGTTTCCACCTTTGAGAGGCCTTCCAGTCCCTGAGATCCACCCAACCCTTGATGATTTGACAGAGGTCACTCCAGACCATTTGAGTATAGCGCCAGATTGCGGGCACGATCCGTTCGGAGGGGATATCCTGTTACAACCCTAATCTGCTCGGGATCGGCTCGCGCCCCAGTGAGCGAAGACGCTTTGGAGCCCGGACGCAGTAGGCAGCGGCAAGCCGTCTCAGGGTCCGATTTATTGGGTCCTCGTCAAGATGCTCCGCTGCGCCGCCCTAACCAAGCACGCGTCCTACGTATAGCGCTGCGATAACCGTTCAGACTACACCATAAGGCTGAAGCAAACGAGGCGATGCTGTCCATGACTACCCAATCCATATCCGACGAACGACTGGAAGCGCTGATCGTAGGCCTGCTCAGCACCCTGAATCCTTGGATTGCCGAACTCACCACACAATTGGCCGAAGCGGCTCTGGAGGCGGGAGACCTTGCCCTGTTGTATCACATCTGCCACGAACGGCAGCGCCAGTCCCCCGATCTGGTCGTACAGTGGATAGGGCAGAAAGCCGACCCCGATCTGCTCCTTTATCTCGACGGCATGATCGACGCCGATCGGCTTACTTCCAGCTTCGCCGACTGTGGGAAGGACCCTCTCACGGCACTGGTCGCCAGCGGTGCGGCAACCCAAAGAACTGCGAGCTGGTCGGCGGTGCAAACCGGCTACCTTTCAGGCCAAGTCGTCGTGATACCGCATGACGGGGGCGCGAGCTGGCTCTTTGACCTTAGCCAGCCACCGCATCCGGCGGTAGGTGAACCTCACACCGAGCGCACGATTCGTGGGTCGCACGAAGCCTTTGCTGAAGCGGTCGATATCCAGTTGAGCCAGCTCCGCCGCCGGCTTCCCACGCAGGACCTGGTGGCAGAGCCCATGGTGCTTGGCGTTCGCATCCCCACCAGGTGCCGCATCGTCTACCTGGCCGGGGTGGCCTCCCCTCAAGTGGTGGATACCATGCGCCGCCGGATGGGCAACATCCAGATCGACGCCGCCTATAATGCGACGCGGGTGGGGAGCCTCGTCCGCGATCATTCCTGGGCGCTATTTCCCACCGTCCGCTATACCGAACGCGTGGACTGGGCGGCGCTGGAAATCCAACAGGGCAAGGTCGCCGTACTGGTCAACGGAGATCCCATCGTGTTCACGGTTCCGACCACCCTGGCCGATTATTACCGAACCAGCGAAGATTACGCCGGGGTGTGGTACGACGCCTCCTACGTCCGCTTCATTCGCTTGCTGGCTTTCCTGTTCGGCGTCTATCTGCCCGCCCTGTACATCGCGCTGACCGAAGTCAACCCCGCCCTCATCTCGCCAAATTTGCTCGATCTCATTGTCGGCACCCACACCGCGTTGCCCTTCACCCCGTTTGTTGAAGTTCTCACCATGATTCTCATCATTGAAGTCTTGCGGGAGGCCGCAGTTCGGCTGCCGGACGTGCTGGCCTCTACCATCGGCACCGTCGGCGCCATCGTTGTCGGCACCGCGGTCGTCAAGGCAGGCTTCGTCAGCCCGCAAATCATCGTGCTGATGACGCTGACCGCGCTGAGTCTGTTCAGCGTTCCCAGCTACGAATTGTTGGCGAGTTGGCGCATGATGAGTGGGATGATGCTTGTTTTGGCCTTCGTCCTGGGAATTTATGGGGTCGTCTTGGGCACGCTGGTGATGACGGTAGCCCTGGTCAGCCTCCATTCGTTCGGCACGCCATATCTCACCCCCCTCTCGCCCTGGCGGCCGAAAGACTGGACCAACTACCTGGTGCGCGTGCCTTGGAAGTCGCTCAAACGTCGCCTCACCGAGTCGAAGACGCCGGATCTGTCCTGGATGCGGCAGACCGAACCGCGTAAAGGCACGCAGTAGGTGTCGCGCGCGCGTCGAATCGCCAACATCGTCTTGCTCGGTCTGCTCCTGGTGGGTGCCAGCGGCTGCTGGGATCAGATTCCGGTGGAATGGCGCGCAGTCATTACCGCCATCGGCGTCGATCCCACCCGTCACCCAGGCATTGACCGCTATACCTTCGTCTTTCCCAATGTCTCCCTGACCACCGGCACCTTGCCCACGACGCCTACCAATCAGGAGTTCTATTCCATCACCGCGAACGCCCCGTCGCTCATGATGGCGCTGAGAGCGGTACAAGCCCGCCAAAGTCGTATGCTGTATCTCGGCCAGCTCCGCATTCTGGCGCTGTCCACCCGCCTCCCCGTCTCCGTATGGCAACGCACGCTCAATGCCACGGCGGATTCCGGACGTTTCGTGCTTACGCTGTGGACGGTCGCCACGCCGGTCGCTGCTAATCTCGTCCGCATCGTCTCGCCCACCCAAATGGTCCCCGAGTTCGCCCTCTACCGCGCCCTGAACTCCCAGTCTCAGCCCATCATTTGGCCGGGCCGGGCTTGGAAGGTCTGGGTGGATACCGTCACGCCCGGCATCTCGCCCTCCGTCGCCGACGTTCTGCCTGTGGGCAGCGATTCCTTTCGCCTCGGTCCGCTGTATGTGCTCGGGGCGAAGCCGAGCATCTGGAGCCCGGAGGCAACCCGCGGGTGGGCGTATCTCACCGGCCGCGTGCGCCGCGAAGGCATGCGCGTCGCGATCCCCCAGGGCCGCTTTACCCTCAGCTTCATCCGCGGCAAGACGAGCCTCAGCTTTCATCGCGTCGGATCATCGGTCCGGGTCGACAGTCGCCTAAGTTACGCGGGAGTGATTACCACCAACGCAGCCATGGCCCATTCGGAGGCGATGAATGACGCTCTCCAGCGCGCAGCGGCGCGCAAGATTCTTCGCGAGGCGCTGATCGCTTGGCGAACGGCGCTCGCCACCCACACCGACCCCATGGGCTGGCACCGGGACCTCCACTGGACGGACAGCCGCATTCCCATCGCGGCGGGAGCATCGCTCTGGCGGGGGTGGTCGCTCACCCTCAGCGTGCACTTTGCGGTACACGACGAAGGAGCTCTCGAATGACGCCGCCTCTCTCGTCGCACCGAAACCCGCGTCTCCTCTTGGTTTGGGGAACCTTGGCCAGCGTCGTTTCCAGCGGTCTCTTCGTCTGGCCGCTCCATTTAGTGCAAGCGTCGGGGCAAAACGGCGTGTTGGTGCTGCCGATGGTCATGGGATGGAGCGTCCTGGTTACCCTATTGAGCCCGTGGCACGCCTTGGGCGGCCTTTCCGCCCGCATCGAGGGATGGCTTAACGTGATCGCCGGGATATTCTCCATCATCATCGACGCCCTGATGCTCATCGAATTGTCATCGATGATGCAAACCTTTTACTATTTTGCCACGCCGCGATGGGCCTTTCTGATGCCTTTAATCGCTATCATTGTCTGGGTGGCGGCGGTGCAGCCCGAAGCCACCCTGTGGCGCCTGGTGCAATTGTGGGCACCGATCTTGGCGGGCGGGTCGGTCCTGGTCTTGGCGATGGCATCGACCAACGTCCAACGTCTACGGGTACTCTTGCCCAACCAACACATCGTGATCGGGCCAATCATCCATGGCCTTTTCATCTTGTCCTATCTCGAATTGCCGTTAGGACTGGTCCTGCGCAGCATCCGACCCCTCTTGGCGGAAACGCCCGCCGTGGTTTGGAGAATGGTCGCCGCCGTGTATCCTTGGCCCTTTTTGATGATGTTCTACCTCATCACCATGGGCACCCTGGGACCCGCTGCCTTGGTCCACGTACGCTGGCCGCTGGTGTTCACCCTCAATCACGTGACGCTCGACAGCACGTTCTTCCTTTCTCGAATCGGCATCGTCGTCGTCTTTGGCTGGACGGTGGGGATAGCCCTGGGCCTTATGGTTCATCTGCGCGTTTTCTCCATGGCGCTGGCGCGGTGGTGGCACCCGGGTGGGGCCCTCCTGCCGTATCCGGTGGGATTGCTTTGGATCGTCACCGCCCTCCTGATCCCCTCGCCAACCCGAGCCAGTATGCTCCTTGTGAACTACCTCGACCCGATGGCCGCCGGATATCTGGGTCTCGAACTCCTATGCCTGGTACTCTGGCGGGTCGTCGGCGCTCAACGTCCTCGGTCAGGATAGAGCGCGCTCAGAGTTTGATGCCCAAACCGATAGCGGCCAGACTGACATACTCTTGGAGGGCCTCGGAGGTAAGAGCGAGCCCGGCGCTCGACGGGATCCAACTGCCGGGGGTGAACGTGAGCTGTGCCGACGTCTGATAGCCGGTAGGGTAGGGGATGACATGTACGCCCACCGCTCGAAAATCTTGGACCGCTTGGACCATATGAAAGGCCGAGGTGATCAATATTGGCCGCGTCCAATCGTGTTTTCGCAAAATGGCCGCCGAGTTCACCGCGTTTTCGTACGTGGTCTGACTGCGCGCATCTACGTAGATTGGGGATACGCCCAACCCTTGCAGGACGGCCCGACCAATCAGCGATTCGTTGCCGTCGCCGAAAGACCCCTTGCCCCCCGACAAAATGATCGGCAAGTGCGTTTGGTGCGCTACGTGGATGGCGGTGAGATACTCGCCGGCCATGGCGCCGGAAAGCGAACCGCTTCCGCGACTTTGGGGCGTATGCGGCACCGCGCCCTCCCCCAGGACAATGATGGCATCCCCGGTGCCAACCGCCCCTCGGTGCACCTCGTATTCTAAACGGTGGACCAATTGCTCCCCCGTCCACGGCGTCGATACCACCCACGCCACGCCCCAGGCCAGGACCAACGGCCACGCTCGCCGGATGCGCCAAGATCGCCAGGCAGCCAACCCGATTAGCAGCAGGAGGCCCCCCGGTGGCAAAGCCAGGGCTAGAATGTCCCGTAAAACATAGATCATAGTGCGCTCCCTGCCCCGAACATCTTTGGTTAGAGAAACCAAGGATCCCGTCCGCGAATCCCGATCGTTACCCGCCCCCGCAATATGTTGCCCAGGGTTGTGAATACCACCCACTATTTGCCTGGCAAAAATGCCCTCCCCCGCCTGACCTCTATACGGCCGCGGCGGGGCGCTTCGGGATCGCTCCCGGAGGGTCCTGGCTCATGGTCGGAGTCTGCCCAGGGCATAAAGGCCCTTGTCAAGATATCCCGTCACGTCGGGCGCTGCCCGGTGCCGATGGGAACCGAGGAGGCAACGGGAATTCGGAGCCGATCTCCGTGAGCCGTCTACCGTTCCGTGTGAAGATACGCGAAACGCCCTATAACCCACATTTGGCATGATCTCTTTCCAAACCATGTCGTGGTGCTGGCTTCGGGCAATGAAGGGTCGTCCCTAATCTGATCCCCAAAAGACCTCGTCGCACAGGGGTTTGAGCCATTTTGGTATAGTCACTCATGGAAAAAGGCCTGCCTTGGGCCTGAACCTCCCCACGGCTAAAGCCGGGGGGTTCTGTTTGCGAATTCCGGCAACCTTTTCCCGGCTCTCACCGCCTCTTGCGAGACGGCTACACCATCCGAGCTCTCAGTTACACAGTTCTCCACG
>JAJZZH010000207.1 GCA_021797675.1 Bacillota bacterium
ATCCCTACTCGGTGTTGCGCTGCTAAGAGAGAATCGCGGCCAACCAAACCGTTACTTGCTTACCCTTGAGTTTGGTGGGTGGTATACCTAAATAGTTACAGGAAACTTCTGTTAGGTATGGGGATATAAGGCGCTCGCCGTCAGGCGAAGGTTTGTCTTCGCAGATTCCCTATAGCACAATGTATACGTTCGCTCTTTGACCATTGGATGCATCGGCGGTTGTCTCTCGCAATCGTTGGAGACGTAAAATGTATCGCGTCGTCAAGACCAGACGTTAACAGGATTCGGCGAACCATCACGTCAAGTAACCAGAGACCTTCGGGCGACTGGATAGGGCGGTGGCTCACCCCTGGCGAGTAAAGCGCAGGTGAGTAAGTTCCTTCCTCGTAAGAATCCCCCGCCTTTAGGCGAGGGAAGTGTCAACATCGCCCCCCCTGATCACACGGTTCGCAAGGATTACTTCGTCGAAGAAGGCTAGTAGCGGGAGTCGGTAGTAATTCCAAACGGTCTGTGGCATAGTGATGAAAATCCACTGACTCGGGCGTTCCTTCCGGCCGCTCAGTCGCGGCTGAGGGGGGAAGCGTTGGACAAGGGTCTGCGTTGCGTGAAATTGGCGATTCATCATATTCAACAGCTGGCCACGGCGGATGCCGGGGCCGGGGGTGAACGATCGGTGGGCGAACACGCACGCATCACACGCTATCGAAAGCCATTAGACCGTGCGCATGCGCGCTTGGCCGCATATATGGTTGATCGCATGCAAAGCCTGGAGGCGTATATGAACGGGCCGTTGGCCCGTGATGCGCGGGGTCGGCCCGGGTTGATTGAAACAGGCGCCCACGCGGATTTCAATCTCAGCCATCATGCGGGCTGGGTGGCACTGGCCTGGACGGCAGAAGGCAAAGTGGGAGTGGATTTGGCTCGTACGGGCGAGGCAAGCGAACGGGCGGGGCGTTATGTGTGTTCTCCTCGCGAATGGGCGTACTGTGCGCAATTGACCGAGGTCCGGCGCCAACGCTTTTTGAGCCGGGTGTGGGCCGTTAAAGAGGCGTATGCTAAGGCAGTGGGGATCGGTGTTCATCGTGGCCTGCAGAACGTGGGATTTGAGCCGACGCGAATTGAACGCGGTGAGGCGGTCGCCGAGTCGCCGCGCTTGGCTCACTGGCAGTTTCATCTCAACGAAGTGCAACCCGGCCTTTTTGTCGCCGTGGCGAGTGATCGGCCATACCGTTTGCTGCCGGTGACCCTGTTGCAACCAACGTCCGGGGATGGCATTTTGACGGGACGGGGTTAGAAGCATTCTGTGGTTGATATCGGTGTTGGCTTTTGGTGGGCAACTGCCGACCTCACCAACCCGTAACAGTTTTGGGTGCAGGATGTTGAGGTTGTGTCGCGGCTATACCGCCGGGGAGTCGCTGGTTATCGACCCGTGGTTTGGGAGTGTGGGCACCTGGAGAGCGGGATCCGAGAGCCTCACCAAGGTGGTCGCGGTATCTGCCTGAACGGCTTCGAAAACGCCGGAATGAGTGCGATTGCGGGGGATTCGTTAGGCGGTATAGGCTACTGCCCGATTGGATTGAGCACGGGGTAGCGAAAACAGGTGGTCAAATGGTCCATGACCACGCCGGAAGCTTGCAGATAGGCGTAGATAATGGTCGGGCCCACGAAGGAAAATCCCCGGGATTTCAGGTCCTGGCTAATCCTCTCTGACAACGGGGTGGATGCCGGCACCGCGTCGCCGCGTGCCCAATGATGTATCACCGGTCGCCCCTCGACGAACTGCCACAGGTAGCGGTCGAAACTCCCGAAGTCCTCGGCCACGGCGAGAAAGGCCCGTGCGTTGTGCACGGCGCTTTCCACCTTCTTGCGATTTCGGATTAGCGCAGGTTGTTGGAGCAGAGCGTCGATCTGTGGCTGGCTGAAAGCAGCCACGCGCTCGGGGCGAAAGTCTGCAAAGTGCAGGCGATATGCCTGGCGGCGTTTAAGAATGGTCAGCCAGCTGAGGCCCGCCTGAGCTGATTCCAGTACCAAGAGCTCAAACAACCGGTCATCTTGGTGCAACGGGACACCCCATTCTGTGTCATGATAAGCTTGGTACAGAGGGTCCGCCGTCACCCAGGCGCAGCGCGTGAGATCATTGGTCACGGGGCTTCCTCTCCTGAGGGATTTTTAATCTAGTATAACGAGGTCAACGGAAAAACCCAAGGCGACAACTAAGCGATGGGAGGACAGGGCATGCCAACCTGGGAATCACGAACATGGCAAGGATTGGAAAGCCTTCAGCTCCGTGGCGACGCGCTGGAGGTGGAAGTTTTGCCGGGATACGGCGGCCAGGTGCGCTCTTTAATCTACCGACCGGCAGGACTGGAGTTGTTGCGCACGCCGACGACACGGGACGAGCTTCAGGGGAGGCCGTTCCTGTTTGGAATTCCCGTGCTGTTTCTGCCCGGCAGGCTGCGCGGCGGGGTGTTCAGCCTCGGAGGCCGGACTTATCACTGGCCGTTGAACGAACGCGGAGAAAATCATTTGCACGGATTTGTCTGGGGCAAACCATGGCAGCGAACGGTGGACAACGGCACCTTGACCGTTTCCTTTACAGCGGCCCGAGGCAGCGCCGAGGCAGAGGCGTTCGGCCACCCTTTCCGGCTGGCTATCACCTACGGCGTACATGGGGGTGAACTTGCCGTGCGCGCCGAGGTGGAAAACTTGGACGATGTGGCCATGCCGATCGGTCTGGGCTATCACACGACGTTGAGTCTGGCGGATGGTCAGGGCCAGCCGCTGGACTACGCGGCCCACTTGCCGCCGGGACGGGAGTGGGAGATGGGGAACGATGTCATGCCCACCGGCCGTCTGGGAAGACCAGCCAAGTTTGCGCGCTGGGTGGACGGTAGCCAACGGCTGTGGGAGGTGGTGTCCGACCACCTGTTTTTGGTGGACGGGGATGCGGACAATGTGGTGACCCTGGAGCTGAAACAGCCTCGGCTCAGCGTCAGGATGACGGCCCGCGACCCGTTTCGCAACTGGGTGGTGTACCGTCCCGCCCTTGACGCACCCTTCATTTCTATTGAACCCGTAAGCTGGGTGCACAACGCGCCTAATTTGCACCAGCCTGCCGAGTTTACCGGAGTACGTCAACTTCAGGGGCATGATCGAGCCGTCTTCGAATACATGATTGCCGTGTCGCCCAATTAGGGCCCGAAGAGGCCCGATGGGCACTTGGATTGCGTTTGATTGGATTTCCCGGCCGTGCTACAGTACGGGCAGGAACAGGGAGACAGCCGTAGTTCCAGGAAAGTGAGGTCCTGTTGCCATGCAGTACCGGATGATGGCCGGCAAAATTCACCGTGCCACGGTGACCGAAGCCGACTTAAATTACGTTGGGTCGATCACCATTGACCAGGATTTGTTGGATGCATCAGGCTTGTTGCCTTACGAGATGGTTCAGATCTCGAACCTCGCCAACGGCGAACTTTGGCATACTTACATCATCGCCGGGCCGCGAGGCGGGGGCGACATCTGCCTGAATGGGCCGCCCGCAAGGAAATTTCACCCGGGCGATTTGGTAATTATCATTGGGTTTCGGATGTACGACCACGCAGAATTGGCGCATTATCGGCCTTCGGTGGTTTTTGTCGACGACCACAACCGGATCACCGAAGTGCAGCGGAGCGAACCGGCATTTGCTCAACGGGTATGAGGGGCATAGCTTTGGCCGCCGGTTAAAGCAGGAGGAATGAAAAATGTTGCGGGTGGGTATTGCAAGTTTTTGGCATGTACACGCCATGGGGTACGCCCAGGAAGTCAAGGCCTCCGGCCGGGCGGAATTGGTTGCCGCGTGGGACGAAGATCCGGAGCGCGGGGCCGCGGGAGCGGGCCAGTTAGGCATCCCGTTCGAGCCGGATTATGACCGTTTTTTGAACGGGGTGGATGGCCTGATTATGACCGCACCGACGCGGCATCACGGCTTTCTTCTCGTGCGCGCGGCGGCAGCCAAGAAGCACGTTTTCAGCGAAAAGGTGCTGGCGGTCAGTGGGCGTGAGGCTAAAGATATCCTTTCGGCGTTTCAGCGCGCGGAGGCGGTCTTGGAACTGTCGTTGCCCCGGCTCTACGATCCCAATATTCGCACCATTCGCCAGCTGATCCAAGACGGCGCTCTCGGCCGGGTGACCTCGATGAGGGCACGGGCCAGTCACGACGGTGCAGTGGCCGGTTGGCTGCCCAAGCACTTTTTTGACGCCGCGCTCACCGGCGGTGGCGCGTTTATCGATCTGGGGGCGCACCCGGTTTACGTTGCCAATTGGCTTTTGGGGGAGCCGATCCAGGTGACCGCGCGGTTAACCCGAATCCAGGAAGGGTACCGCGTCGACGACAATGCAGGGGCCATCGTCGAGTACCGCAACGGAGCCTTCGCCGAGGTTGAGACGTCATTTGTCAACGGACGCCATCCTCCGCTGTCGATCGAGGTCCATGGGACCGGCGGCACGCTTTACTTCGGCACCCCGTCGCCGGAAATCTGGATCAATAGCAGTCAGCGGTCGAGTGACGGCTTTGAACGCATACCGGTGGAGGTGGGCCAGAAACGGTCGGCGATGGATCAGTGGCTTGAGGAAGTGCTGGACCATCGGGCCCGGGAAGTTGCTCCCCAAGAGATGATTCGCTTGAGTCAAGTTATGGAGGCCGCAGAAAAATCGTCTGCGGCCGGTCAGATGGTCCATATTTTGGCGCTGTAAGGCGAAAGGCGGACATGCCATGCGGCAACGCTATATCTTGGCTTTGGATCAGGGCACCACGACTTCCCGGGCGTTGTTGTTTGACCGCGCGGGGATGGTGCAAGGTCAGGCGCAGCGGCGCTTGACCTTGCACCATCCTCAACCGGGCTGGGTAGAGGCTGACGGTGAGGACATTTTTGAAAGCCAACGCCAAGCGGCGTTGGCGTGCTTGAACGAGGCGGGAGTTCCCCCCACGGCAGTGTGCGCACTCGGCATGGCGAATCAGCGCGAGACCACGCTGCTCTGGGAGCGCGGGAGCGGCCGGCTGGTGGCACCGGCAATTATCTGGCAGTGCCGGCGGAGCACGGAGATTGCTCAGCGTTGGCGCCGGCTGGGCCTCCAGTCGCGGATCCGAGCGCTGACAGGGCTCACCCTGGATCCCTATTTTTCCGCAACGAAATTGTCGTGGCTATTGGAAACCCGGCCCGACCTGCGGCGTAGCGCGGAGGCCGGGGAATTGGCCTTCGGAACCGTCGATACGTTTTTGATATATCGGCTGACCGGGGGTAAAGACCATGTGACCGACGTGAGCAATGCATCGCGGACGGCGTTTTTTAATCTCGAAACCCTCGCCTGGGATGACGAGCTGCTAACCGCGATGAACATCCCGCGCGCATTGCTGCCCCGGGTAGGGGATTCCGCCGGCAATTTGGCGGTCGCGGACAGCGCGTGGTTTGGTCAAGAGCTCCCCGTGGCGAGTGTGATTGGGGATCAGCAGGCAGCCCTTTTCGGTCAACAATGCTATGCCCCGGGTCTGGCTAAATGCACCCTCGGTACCGGGGCATTCATTTTGGGCTATGGTGGCGGGCGGCCCGGCCCGACGGTGCAGGGGCTGATTCAGACCGTTGCCTGGCGGCGCCAGGGCGAAGGCGCCGTGTACGCCTGGGAAGGTTCGACATTCACCGCCGGGGCGCTCTTGGAGTGGCTGACCCACGAACTCGGCCTGCTGGCGCGGCCGGAGGATGCGGACAATCTGGCCACGGCGGTGCCGGACACCGCCGATTTGGTGGTGGTCCCCGCGTTTTCGGGCTTGGGTAGCCCCTATTGGGATCCTACCGCGCGCGGGCTCTGGATCGGGCTCACCGCGGCCACCACCCGCCAGCACGTGGTGCGCGCTGCCTTGGAGGCGATCGCGTTTCAGGTGACCGATGTCGTGCGTTCGATGGCCGTCGGGGCGGGACAGGCGTTCCGTGAGCTTCGGATCGACGGTGGCGTTAGCCAGAGCAATTTTCTCGCCCAGTTCTTAGCCGACATCTTAGGGTTACCGGTGGTGCGCCCGCGAATGCCGGAGGCTACCGCCCGCGGCGCAGCCTTCCTGGCCGGGTTAGCCTCCGGGCTGTGGCCCGCGCTGGCGGATCTTCCCGCGCCTGACGAAAGCGACCGGTTCGTACCTCACATGCGATCCGACGAGGTCGAACGCCGATACGCCCGTTGGCAAGCGGCGGTGGCCCGCGCGCGCGGCTGGGCGACCGAAGGCGGGGAGGTGCGCTGACGTGGTGGTGGTGGTGGGAGCCGGCGCGACCGGGCTCGGCGTAGCCTGGGACCTCAGTCTGAGAGGGATTGCGGTCACGGTCATCGAGCAGGGGGACATCGCCCACGGTACGTCTGGCCGCTTTCACGGGTTGCTGCACAGCGGGGCGCGCTATGCAGTGCGCGATCCCGACGCAGCGCGCGAATGCATCGAAGAGAATCGCATTTTACGTCGGATTGCGGCGGGCGCGATTGAATCGGTGGGCGGCTATTTCGTCAAGACGCCGGCCTCGCCCGACGACTATGGGGCGCGATGGCTTGCTGCCATGGACGCGGTTGGCATTCCCGTCGAACCGGTTAGCCGAGAGGCACTGCGGACGGCGGTGCCGGAACTTCACCCCGACGTCAAGGGCGGGTATTGGGTGCCCGACGGCGTGATTCACGGCTTTCCCCTGCTCTTTCGCTTGCAAAAGGCGATTGAGGCCCGCGGCGGCCGAGTGCAGCACCATACCCGCCTGGTGGAGGTAGCGGTCGACCATGGCAGCGTATGCCGGGTTCGTGTCAGCTCGGCCTCTGGTTCGGAGTGGATCGCCTGTGACGCTTTGGTCAATGCGGCCGGTCCTTGGGCGGGCAAGGTGTCCGAACTGTTTGACGATCCGTTGACCATGCGGCTTTCGCGCGGTCTGATGATTATTTTTGCCGAGCGCAAAACGGCCCACGTCGTCAACCGGCTGGCGCCTCCGGGCGACGGGGACATTCTGGTGCCGCACGATCGCGTTACCATTTGGGGCACGACCGACGAGCCGACCGCGTCGCCAGCAGCGGACCCGCCGCAGCGCTCCGAGACGCAAAAACTTTTAAGCTTGGGCCGCGACCTCTTTCCCAGCATGGAGCAGTGGCGGGCGCTGAGGGCGTTTTCCGGGGTGCGGCCGCTGTATCAGCCGGAGTCCGCCGCCGACCCCCGCCACATCACCCGGGATTTTACCGTAATCGACCATGGCCGTCGGGGGGGACCGGCGGGCGTGGTGTCGGTGGTAGGGGGGAAATGGGTGACGTTCCGGCTGATGGCGGAAAAAGCCGCGGATGCGGTGACGGCATATCTGGGTCTCGGCGCGACCTCGGCGACCGCCGAGACTCCATTGCCGCCGTTGCCCACGCCGGGAGAAGATGCGCGGACGCCGTGGCTGTGCGAATGTGAGCAGGTGGGTGAGCGCGATTTGGCTGCCTGGCCAGGGGCCACCCTGGCCGAATGGCGCACCCGGACGTGGTTTTCGATGGGGCCGTGCCAGGGCACATTTTGCCTACACCGAGTGGCCAACCGGAGGATCGCGGCCACCAACCTGGCTGCGCTGGACGCCGAAGAAGTCGCATTGCGCGAGGAACGCGAGCAGGGGATGCAAGGCGCGCTGTGGGGCGACAATGCACGTGAATGGGCGCTTTCTCAAGCAGTCCGCCGGCAAACCCTGGGTGAACGGACGTGATGCGGGTCGTGGTGGTGGGACAGGGGCCGGCCGGCCTATTGACGGCAGATTGGGCGCATCGGCTGGGGGCCGAGGTCTTCGTGGCGGCGGCAGCGGATGGAAGCCTCGCGTTATGGTCTGGCGCCTGGGATTTCAGAAGTTTTGCCGACTCGGGCGAGGTGGTCCGAGACCCATGGCAATGGTGGGATCTGCACGGTCGGCAGCGGGGTGTTGCCTGGAACCGGGAGGACTGGGTGCGCTGGTGGACCCGGTGGCGAGACACCTGGTCTGCAGCGGGAATCCCGCTCGCGGCTGGCGCGGAGTTGCCAAGCCACAACCGCTGGACGCCGACCGCTGTCGGCCGGCTGCGCCCCGTCTTTGTCTGTCCGGCCTGGCAGTGGGCGGCGGACGAGCCCGAGCCGGTCATTTGGGTGGGGCTGGAGGGGCTGGCTGACACGCCGATCGCGTTGGCCAGTGCGCGCTACCATGCCCTGACCGGGATGACCGCGACCGGGGTGTGCCTGCCCAGGCCGGACGCCTGGGTGCCCCATTGGTCCGGTCTGGCCTGGTCGGTCTATGTCGATAGCGAGCCTGGCCGTCAATGGCTGACGGAGGCGCTGACCCGAGCGCTGCGCGACCACGCGGGGACATCGCCCGTGCTGATGCCCCAGATGTTGGGACAGGACGGATGTGAAACGCTTATCGGTCAGCTGGAAGCGGCGCTCGGCCGTCCTGTCCGCGAGTATGCGCTGCTGCCTCCGGCGGTCGGGGGGATCCGAATTCGGGATCGGTGGAAGCGGGCGCTCAAGCGCCGGGGGGTGACCTGGGTAAGCGGCACGGTCGGCGCCGTGCGCAAGGAAGGCGTTCAGTTCCGGGATACCGGCGAGCTCTTGCCCGCAGATGCCGTCGTCTTGGCTACCGGAGGGATCCTGGGCGGCGGATTGTGGCTGTCTGCCGCCGGGGAGTTGTTTAACACCGGTACCGGCGAGATGGTTCCGTGGTCGGGGCGAATGGAAGACTTGGCCCGTGCCGGCATTGGTACGGAAGGTCCTGCATACCGGGCGGTGGGGCGCGTGGTAGGAGGCTTCGATAGCGACCGCGACGGCGACTCGGGCGCGGTCAATCTCTACACGGTGGCGTCCGCGATGGAGGCGCTGTTTGGCGAACGGACGGCGGGCGAGGGGTGGCAGCACTCGGAGGAGGGGCCATGATGATGGCGCACAGCGATGCGTGCCTCAAGTGCACGATCTGCATCGCAGCCTGTCCTGTGTACCGTAAAGACGGCGAGTTTCCGGGGCCCAAGGCACTCGGCCCGGAGTGGCACCGCCGGCACCTGGCCGGAACCGGCGATCTGATGGACCATGTGGACGACTGCACGTTTTGTCAGCTCTGTGAGGGAGCTTGTCCCGTAGGAGTACCCGTAGCGCATCTGATTGCTGAACACAAGGCGGCCGCGCTGCCAAAGCAAACGTGGCCAATGCGGGTACGCGACACGGTGCTGACTCACCCCGAATGGGTGGCCAGGGCGCCCGTATTGACTAGGGCGACGGCGCTGGTGCCGATCAGCCGTTGGCTCAAGCTGTCAACCCGGTCCCAGCGTCCGTCGGTGCGCAAGGCGCCTCGCCTTTCCCGATCTTCTCGGCGCGCCGCCGTCGGTGGTGGGCGGCCACGCGTCGCCCTGTTCGTGGACTGCTTTGACCGTGGATTCGACACGGAAGCAATGCTTGCCGCTCAGGCGCTGATGGAGGTGTTTGGCTTTGAGGTGCACCAGGTTCCTCGGACGAGCCAGTGTTGCGGTGCGGCGGCCTACGCCAGCGGCCGGGTGGCGCAAGCGCGCCGGCAAGCCGGGGCCATGGAGCAAGCCATCCGGGGTGAGCTAAGAGGTGATGAGGTAGCCTTAATCACGCTCAACGCCACCTGTCAAGGCACCATCGGGGAGGAATGGTCCAAGTTTCTGGGCCTAAACGACTTGCCCGTCCCGGTGATTCCTTTTCACGTCTTTGCTTTGCAACATGCGCCAGCCGGGTTTTGGTCCACGGTTGCCGCGGCCAATGTCGATCCCGGGTCCTGGACTTGGACGCATACCACGTGTCGTGGCCGTCGACGGGGTGACGGTGCGCTATTTCAACTGGCCCGGCGTGCCGGGATGGACCAGGTGGAGCCGCTTGACCTCGAATGTTGCGGAGCGGCGGGATCCTACGCGTTCAAGGCCGAGCACGCGGAAACCGCGCATGATATCGGCCAGCCGGCGGCCGCACAAATCCATGGTCGCCCGGGGGTGATTTGGGTGGATAGCGGGACTTGTGCCGTTCACCTGGAGCAACTAGCCGGCCGAACGGCTCGCCATCCCGCATACTGGTTGTGGCAGGCCTGGCTGACCAGCCAAAGCGCGTCGGCGACGCCGCCCGCCCCAGCCGGCCACGGGGAACCGCGCGATGGCGGATCATGAGCGGGGCGGCGAGGGATTGCCATCGCGAGCGATTGCGTGTAGCATGCCCGGTGGACGAATCGTCATGCGGGTTCCGCGTGAGCGGGTGCGGACGCATGCATTCTAAGCACTGGAAAGGAGCCTCACGATGCCGCTAGACCCTGGCCTGACACCGACTCCGCCGATGGGATTTAATACGTGGAATCGGTTTGCCGGCAATATTAGCGAACGCTTGATTGAAGAGACGATTGACGCCATGGTGGAGCAGGGATTGCCCTCACTCGGCTATGCGTACTTGAATATCGACGACGGCTGGATGGCGTCCTCCCGAGATCGCAATGGACGGTTAATGCCGGATCCCGACCGCTTCCCGGGGGGCATCGCCCCGCTGGTCGAACGGGCACACGCGTCTGGACTCAAGTTGGGGATTTATTCCTGCTGTGGGTACCAGACCTGTATGGGCCTACCTGCCAGTTACGGCCACGAGCAGGACGACGCCGAACGGTTCGCGTCCTGGGGCATCGACTATTTGAAACAAGATTGGTGCCATGTCCCGTACGACGAATTTCCCGGGAAAACCCATCGTCAGGTCGCGGAAATCCTCTACGGCCGCATTTCCCAAGCCATGTCTGACACGGGCCATCCTATGGTCTTGTCCATGTGCAATTGGGGCGATGGCGAACCTTGGCTGTGGGCTCGGGGTATAGCACATTTGTGGCGAACCACGCCGGATATCGCCGACCGCTATCGCAAGACCGAGGAAGGCGGGGCGTGGGATCTGGTCAGGATTTTTCGCCAAAACAGTCGGCTCACCGCATATGCGGGGGTGGGCGGATGGAATGACCCCGATATGCTGGAGGTGGGCAACGGCGGGATGACCGAAGTCGAATACCGTAGTCATTTTGCCCTGTGGTGTTTGATGGCCGCCCCACTACTGATTGGTACCGACCTTCGCCGCCTGTCCGCACCAACCCGCGCCATCCTGGGCAACCGCGATCTGATTGCCATCGACCAAGATCCCCTGGGCCGTCAGGCCGAGGTGACGGAAGAGGCCGACGGCGTCTTTACGTTGAGCAAGCCGCTCAAGGAAGGCCACTGGGCGCTGGGCGTATTCAACGCGACCGATGTACTCCAAGCCGTGAACGTCGACTGGACCGCCTTGGTCGGTCCCGGAACGCATCGGGTCAAGGAGGTCTGGCAAGGCGGCGAAGATACCGTGAACGGCCGGTCGCTGATCGAGGTGCCGCCACATGCCACCCTGGTATGGCGGACCCAGGCGAGCGCTCAAACCGAAGCCCTCTCCAGGTAGTCGTTGATCCGGCCCGTCGCCGTCGCCAAGGGAAAACGGCCTGGATGGTGGTCGTGGGCCGGCCGTTTTCCCTTGGCGGAAAACGTCGTGCGGCTGGATCCTAAGATTTGGTACCTATTTGGTATTGCAGCTCGTAACCTCGTCATCCCTGCAGGGGAAGACCCTGCGACGTTACATTGCCCATTCAGCGTCAAGCCCGGTGGACGGATTCGGAAGGGAGACCCCCGGTGTCAAAGCTCCACGGGTACGGTCCTTGCCGCCGCCGCAAGCTGGGATCCCTCAAGAGAACCGCGTCCTGGCGGACGTGCGTTAACGGCCGGTGAGGGATCTGCCACAGTGGATGGCGCAAGGGACCGCGGTCTGCGCCGATTTAGGGATGATCGGCGGGCAACGCGAGGCGGTCGATGGGTCGAAATATCGCGTGGATGCCTCCCCCCCCCCGCAAAAGGCCATCTCCTATGGGCGGATGACCGCTTTGGAAGCCAAACCGGAGACCCTGGTTCCGGCCCAAGGGGGCCGCGGCTTCCCTTCCCTCCGCCGATCCCCGAGCCACTGAGCCCAGGCAAGCGGCCGCAGCGGCGATCGTCGCCACGGATGCTGGTTCCGAGGCCGCCCCCCGTCCGCCGGCCGACCACGAAGAACGGTTGCGGACCCGGGTGCCGCGGTGCGCGGCAACTTTGCGTTAGGGGTCACCGCCTTCGACATTCCGAAGATTGCCGAGAAGCTCCAGCGCTCGGGAGCCCGCGCCCCGGCCTGGCGGCGTTCTGAGTGGTCGGGTACCCGCGCGCCCAAATTCCGTTCGCAGCGCCCACAAACGCGACAAAATACGCGGCAAGACGTGGCAGCGGATCCTTGCGGAGGTAGGATGGTTGCTCAACCCCGCCCTATTTATGCAATTCCGATGATGGCTGGACAAGCTCATAGAGGTTCCATGCCTTCCGCGAGACCAGGACGCAACGCTGAACGTTCCGTCTACCGCAATTTCCGACGAGGTTCTACCGCGTTCGCGTCAAGAGGCGCGGGGCGATTTCGGATGGATGCCCGTGGGGCGGCAATGATACAATGGCGTTGAGGAGAAGGATGGCGAAAGGAGATCTCGATGGGCGAAGACGAAAACAGTGCGGCGGGCCGGTTTTGGGACCGAGTCGGCCATCGCTCCGGGATCTGGCTGGTCAATACGGCCCCGGGTGGTCTTTTTTTGTACTGGGATATCGAATCCATATGGCTAGAGCAGGTGAGCCGCCATTTTTCGACAGATTGGAACCGTCTCGACTATTATGCCGCGGTAGGCGACGACGCGGGGCGGGTGACGGCCCTTCGCCGGTTGACCGCCGAGATGCGTTCGGTCCACATGAACCTGTCGAATGCGGATGGCGTGGCCAGCTGGGCAGAATGGGGCATATGGGCGGATGATCGGCGCTTTCTGGTACTGCTGCGGACGCGCTCGGCGCCTTCCGAGGTGCGGGGCTGGCCCTGGTCTAGGGTATTTGACGGCTACGGGGAGGCCAGGCTCTTAGCTCCACGCGGAGGCGAGGATTATGCCGGCTGGTAGCGTCGTACTTCTGCTGCATGCCCATCTGCCCTTCGTTCGGCATCTTGACCGCGACGACCGCCTGGAAGAGGTCTGGCTGTTTGAAGCGCTGACCGAGACATATATTCCCTGGCTGCAACGGATGGACGCGCTTGCGGCCGCCGGAAGAACCCTCCCCATCACGGTTTCGTTGAGTCCTCCTTTGATGTCGATGCTGGCCGATCCGATTTTGCAAGCGCGATATCGGCGCCATCTTGGCCGTCTGTTGCGCTTGGCGGATCAGGAGGAGCGGCGCACCCGGGGAAACCCACCCTTCGACCGGCTGAGTCGGATGTATGCAACGCGCTTCGAATCGATCGCCGATTGGTACCTTCAGCATGACGGCGACGTATTGGGCGCGTTTCGGCACTGGGCGTCGCAGGGCTGGATGGAATTGTGGACGACCGCGGCAACCCATGCGTTTTTGCCATATCTCTCCCAAGAATCCGCGGTGAAGCGGCAAATCGAAACGGGCCTAAAAGCCTTTGAAGACGTGTTTGGCCAACGACCCCACGGGTTTTGGCTCCCGGAATGTGGGTATCGGCCCGGTCTCGAGCGGATATTGACCGAATACCAAGTCGCCTACACCATTGTCGAACCGGGTCTGGGGGTTCCGGAGGCGGCCTATTGTCGTCCGTTTGCGGTCAACGGGGGCGAGGTGGCGGCGCTGTTTCGGGCGCCGGAGGCGTGCCGCCGCATTTGGGATGCCCACGGAGGCTACCCGGGGGCCACCGTATACCGCGACTTTTATCGCGACATTGGTTTTGATCTCACGGATGCGGAGCTGAGCGGAGCGCTGCACCCGCCCGGCATCCGCCGGGCGACCGGCTTTAAGTATTGGCGGATTACCGGCCCCACGGACCAAAAAGCCCCCTATGACCCGGAACGGGCATCGGCCGAGGTGCGCCGCCACGCGGTCGATTTTGCCGCGTACGTTCAGGAGTGGTTGCAACGGGCTGGGGCTGAGGGATGCGGAAAACCCGTATTGACCTTGGCCTTTGACGCCGAACTGTTTGGCCATTGGTGGTTTGAGGGCATCGACTGGCTGGCGGAAGTTTTGCCGCAGCTTCCGCTTGCCCATCCCGCCCGCGTGATCCCGCCGACGCAGGCCCTTCCGTCCCAATCTGTGGCGTTTGGTTCGTGGGGACGCGGAGGAGGCGGGGACGTATGGTGCAATCCAAGAAACGATTGGATCTATCCCCGCTTAGCCCGCGCCGAGTCGGCGATGGACGAAATCGCCGAGGTTGCCCGCGGTGATGATGACCAGGCACGGATTGTCGCCGATCAGGCGTTGCGCGAACTGCTGCTGGCGGAGAGCAGCGACTGGGCATTCATGCTCGACGCCGATCGCGCCCCCGACTACGCGGAAGAACGGATAACGACGCATCTGGACCGGCTGTCGCGTCTTTGGGCCATGTTGCGGGGGCGGGAGGCTGCTGACCCGACTTGGGTTGGCGCGGTGTGCCAAGAAGACCGGATCTTTCCCAAGCTGGCGGCTCCTTCGGCGTCCAAGCCGTTCACGCGGGCTCCACGGGTTCTGATGCTGAGCTGGGAGTATCCTCCGCACGTCGTCGGCGGGCTGGGCCAGCACGTCGACGATTTGAGTCGTTACCTGGTCGCCCGGGGCGTACCGGTTACGGTGGTCACCGCAGGTCGACCCGACCGACCGGCTCCTCGGCGCGAGACGGTCGTGGGGGTGGAGGTGGTACGGGCCGAGATTGCTCAGCCGCACGGTGCGAATTTTTGGGACTGGGTATTCGCCATGAATCTCGCCCTGTTTCGTGCGGCCCGCGAACTGGGGTCCTTTGACTTGGTGCATGGCCACGATTGGCTGGTGGGGGACGCTGCGCTGGCGCTGCAAGACGTCAACCAATGGCCGTTGCTGGTTACCATGCATGCCACGGAGCGCGGTCGGCAGGGAGGCATCTATACCCCTTTGCAGCGGCGTATCGACGACCAAGAACGCCGGCTGGCGGACGCCGCCAACCTGCTCATTGTCTGCAGCCGGGCGATGCGGGCGGAGATTGTACACCAGTGGCAAGTGCGTTCGCCAAAGATCCGCGTGGTGCCCAATGGCGTCGACCCGAGGCGGATGGATGTGCATAGCGGTACCTTGCCCCGAGGGTATACGCCGGGCCGTCGATGGATCGTGTTCCTGGGTCGGCTGGTTCCGGAAAAGGGCATTGATGTTCTTTTGGCGGCCCTGCCGGAGATCGTTCGCCGCTACCCAGACGTTCTGTTGGCGGTGCTGGGGGAGGGACCGTATCAGGCGGAGTTGGAGGCGCAAGCCCGCACCCTGGGAGTTATCGATTACGTGCGCTTCTTGGGCTTTGTCGGCCAAGAGCAGCGCAACCGGTGGCTGGCGCATGCGCAAATGGCCATCTTTCCCAGCCGTTACGAACCATTCGGGATCGCCGTGCTAGAGGCGATGGCCGCGGGCGTCCCCGTCATCGCTACCCCGGTGGGAGGCATGGCAGAATTCGTACGCTCCGGCCGCAACGCGCTATCGGTTCCGATCGGAGACGCTAAGGCGCTGGACAAGGCCGTGGTGAAGCTCTTAGACGACCCTGCCGGCGCCGCCAAGCTGGCTCACCAGGCCGAACACGATGCGCGGCACTACAACTGGGACCGAATCTCCCGGCGTACCGCGCACCTGTATCAACGGCTCATCAGGTCGCATCGCCCTCGATCCTGAAATTGCGACCTTCCCAGTGATCGGCGTCGATCCAAAAAAAGGTGAATTCCAAAGCCTGCACGCCTTCGACCGCAATGTCCGTGCACCAGCACCCAATGGGGATGGGGGTCAACTCCGCTGCTTGGAACGTGCTCCAGTCGTCGACCGTATAGACGAGGCGAGCCTTGGCCTGGGCGACGACGCGGATGGTCTTGGTTCCCGGGGTCCAATGCTGTATCTGATGGTTAAACTGCCAAAACGCGATCGGGGCGCCGGCAAAATCGGCGTAGCGGTCAGTAACCGGCTTATAGCGCTCGACCAGCCGTCCCGTCTCTTCGGCGTAGAGCAGTTTGAGGTACTCGGCGTGCGCCCACACCAGGGGAGAGGCGGACCCCGTCGGCCGTCCTCGATAGAGTTCGCGCTCGGGGAGATCGGCGGCATCCCACACTTGCTCGGGAATCAGTCCCCCTGCGGTGGCGGCGCTTTCCATGGCGCGGAGATAGGGTTCGGCGCTTTCCCCCAAGGCTAGCGCGTAATGTCCGCGTTCGCCCGTTAACAAGGGCCACGCGCGGCCCCGACCGACGCCGGTGTACGGCTCGCCCTGATCGCCTTCACCGTAGCCGTCATGGGTGTACCGGTGCCACATCGGACCATACGGCATGTCGGTCTTCAGTCCGCCGTCGTAGGCGGCGACGGAGTCGGCAATGTGCGGATCATCGGGCTGTTTGATCCCGTACCGGACGAGTTCCAGGAACCCCCCGTCAATGACCGCGATTTCCGGAAAGAGCATCTGGCCGCCGGGCAAGTTCTTAATCGGCACGTAGCCGCCATGAATATTGCCGCCTGCAGCCGTCTCCACGACGGGATGAATGCGCTCATAATGGCGCGGATGGCCGGCCACCGCCGTGCCTTCCTCGGTGAATGTCCACCGGTCGACGCTGTCTGCCCAGTAATCGGCGAGCTCCTCGACGAACCGGGCGGTAGCCTCCTCGCCATGTTCCCGGGCCATGTGGCCGCCCAAGACGAGGGCCGCAATCATGGCGGCCAAGGTCGAGGGAGAATATCCGCCGTCCTCCTCCCACCGTTCTTCTTGAGTCACCGGCCCGTTGCGAGCGAGATAGGCGAGGGCCTTTTTGACCATGGGGTAGACGGGGAGATCCGGTTTACGGCGGGTTAGATGATATGCGAGATGGATGGGGAAGGCGGTTTCGTCCATTTGCGAGCCTGGCCAATACGGATGGCCGTTGAGCCAGAAATTTTGCGGCCAAGAGCCGTCGGTGGACTGACTGGCTTGCAAGAACTCGAGGGATCGCAGCGCATCTTCGGTATCGTGCAGGGTCAAAAACGCGGTGGCCGCTTCCGTCATGTCGCGCGGCCAGACCAGGTGGTAACCGCCGATATTGCCGTCGCCCGCCGCATTGCCCCACGGAATCGACAGCGAGGCGATGATGCCCCCGGAAAAAATCTTGTCCTGGTGCGTCTTCAAGACCATCGCGGAAATGCGCTGCATACGCGCGTGGCGGTGATCGGCGGGTAATATCCCCCCAAGCCCCGAGAAAAAGTGTTTCCATTCGCCAAGGTACTGGGCATAGATGGTGTCGAAATCCTGGTTGAGCGCCAGCTGGGCCGCGAACAGCGCCTCTTTTTCGGTACGGCCGAAACTGGTAACCAAGAGTTGGGTTTCTCCGGGTCTAGCGGACCACCCGCCCGTGAGCGCGATATTGCCGTCATCGGCGCTGTCGTATGTCGCAAGCCGGCCCGTGTGCTTCAACGCGGTCCAACCATCGGACCTGCCGACATAGCCGACACTCCGTTCTGTAAAAGGCAGGCGGGCGGTGACACACAGGAAAAGTCCTGCGCGCCAGGCCAGCAACGCGGGCGTTCCATCGCGCAATTCGCGCAACGCCGCCGAATTTCCGTAACCGTGATTATAGATGTGGGGGGCAACCAAGTAATAGCAGCGGTAGTCGCCATCGGTTCCTTCGCCCGCGGCCATGAAATCGACCGTTTGCAGGAGCACGGGCAGACGAGGCCAGGTCAGCACGCGCTTGACCAGGGTAAATTTTCCTCCCGATTCCCGATTGGTGATGCGAAACGCCGGCGCGTGCTCGTCCAGATATTCCGTCTGATGATGCAAGTCCCGCTTTTCTTCCCAAAATCCCCCGTCGGCGTCCACCACGAGCAACTGGCCGTCGCGGACCATCGCGGTGTCGAGCTGAGGATAGTAAATCTCGTTCAAAATGCCATGGGACAAGGTAAACCAGACGGGTGAAGAAGGCGAAATCGCGGTGCCGACGCCCTCTTTGTACCCTCCCGTCCAATGCGGCTCGATGCCGGGAGCTCCAGGTGCTTGCATAGCGACTCCTTCCACGGATCAAATGTTTACGGGCCCCGGCTCTGGGGGCGGTGATTGCATCCTTATCTATTATGGCAACTTACCGGGTTCCCGAAAAGCGTTGGGGTCGGCAAAGCCTGACCGCGCTCTGCCTGAGGGCCAAAATGTGGCCGGATTGGGGTTTCTGTAGCATCCGAACGAAAAACCGGAATAAGCAAAATAGTTGGGGGACAACCTATTTCTCCGAGGGTATTAATGGCCGAAGACGCTCTTGCGTGACCACCTCAGGCCCTTCAAACGAATAGTGTCCCAACATGGTGATGTGGTCATGCCCCAACGGGGAGAGCCGAGTAGTTCAAAGTGAATATCCCGAGTTGGTTTGAAGCTGTGGGAACCACGAGCGGCACCATCCGAGCGATCCCGATGTTTTACTATCTGTTCTCCGAAGGCCCGAAGTTGTTAGGATCCAACAGCCAATCCTGGGTAGACGTGGAAATGACAGATGGATCTCGCCTGGTTGGCGGAGTTCACCAGTACGGCTTGTTATACTGCCCGCGGGTCAAATTTTGCGTTTTTTTATCCGTCGATTCCGACGTGGCTCTTTCTCAAGGACGGTGATACCTGTTCTCCCAGGTCTTCGGTTCGCAGCACATAGGGAGCCTAACGCCGTGGCTATCCGCGTGCGTCGGCTCCATGTTGATGTTCGGTGTTATCCCGGATGTTGACCACTCATCGGTGCTTGATCACCGGCTTTGAGAAAGAGCGCGGCCAGCGCGCGTTGCTGGAGGGGGGAGTGCCTGAGAGCGAACTCTGAGATGCCCGCCGAGATCATGGACTTGCACGGCAAGAAAGGCATGTGTGGTGGAATTGCGGTCGCTGGCTTTCCGATATATACTAGATATATACCAATATCGCGAAGGGAGGCGGTTTCGTGGACCGAGCGAAAATCTTCCAGTCCGGACGCAGCCAGGCTGTTCGTCTACCCAAGCAGTTCCGGTTTGGCGGTTCGGAAGTGTTTGTGAAACGGGTCGGTAAAGCGGTGGTGTTATTGCCCACAGATGATGCGTGGGATTCCCTAACTGAGTCGCTGGACTTATTCTCGGACGACTATATGGCCGAACGTCAACAGCCTTCGGAGCAGCCACGCCGTGAGGAGCTGCCCTGATGCGGTATATGCTGGATACCAACATCTGTATCTATCTCATCAAAAGCCGGTCAGACCAGTTGCTGCATCGCATGCGCGGCTTGCACACAGGTGAGGTGGGGGTCTCCATTGTCACGGTGGCGGAGCTGCAATATGGTGTGTCGAAGAGCCAACAGAAGGAGCGAAATCAGATGGCACTCGCGGCGTTCTTGTTGCCGCTTGAAATCGCGGATTTTTCTGTGGACAGCACGTTGGCCTATGGAGAGATCCGGGCCGACTTAGAGAAACAGGGACGCCCTATCGGACCCTTTGACACGCTCATTGCGGCGCATGCCCTGTCCCTGCATGTTATCCTGGTCACCAACAACACGCGAGAGTTTGCTCGCGTGCCAGAGTTACGCGTCGAAGACTGGACATCGACCTGATCCCCTTTTCGGAGTCAGCGTCCCGCACGGTCAGGCCCACCACCACCTGCACACCGAACCCTAAAGTCGGGCTCGAGGCAACAATTCCGCGGGTCCTAAGCCGTTGCCGTTTCCGACGTGGGTCAGTGAACCCGTGTTCTAAATTCGTGCAAAAGTTCACTGCACAAATCACGCACTTTCGGGGGCGATCGTATTATAAGGTCAGCCAGTATGCACTGGTCAGGACTGACGCATGAAATATGGAACGCATAGGGAAAGCCGTTTTCAGGGGGATGGGCAACAAAATTTCGACCTGTACGGTTGCTTGGGTAGTCAGCACACCGTCACCTCGCGAAGGCGTCAAGCCACCCCTTGCCACCCCAATTCTCGGTCCGTGCACCATCGACCGCATTCGTGATGGTGCAGGAGGGTGGGCGACGGTGAGCGATCCATGGGAAGTGGACAACGTGGGTTTGCTAGATTATGATAGCTCTAAAAGGAGGTATACCATGAACACCAAATTCACGCTCACTATCCAGGATACCGGGGGTACCTCTCAGACGATCGAATTGGAAGCCGACTTCGCAATTTTTGGACCAAACCGAGCAGGCGCTCTTACGCGTGTTTCACTCGCTTCAAAGCGAAGCGGGCCGAATACATGGCCCGCCATCTAGCCGAAACAACTCAGGCCACGTATGGGGGGCACCCTGATTCGGAGTCCTCATCTATACCGGATCGATGGAGAAATGGGACGAGTCCCAGCTCTGCAGCATGACCATAGAATTCCAACAGCGGTAATGATTTCTGGATCCATTCAAACATCGCCAAAGGACTGGACAGGCCGTATTTCGCCATGCCACAATTCCACAATCAACCTGCAATGATCTGACATTTGGCCCGCCGTTCGAGCCGCCCGAAGGCCATGGGCCGAAGCCGCCGAGTCGTGTGGAGGAACAAGGAGGAATATTCCGTGCCCAATCCCGAAAAACTGCACCCGAACACGTACCCCCATCGCAAAAGTCCCTATAGCACTTCGGCCGAGGAACGGGCCGCTTGGCAAAGCGCTGCCGAGGCCTGGCTCGACGGCATCTTTGGGTGGATGCCCGACCTCAGCGAACGCTTGGGACAGGTGCCCGACCCCCGCCGCCCCGCCAGTGTTCAACACAAACTGGTCGTCGTGCTGGTGTATGGCGTCTTTCTCTTTGTCTGGCAACGCGCGTTGCGCCGCGAAGGCAATCGGGAACTCACGCAACCGAGTGTGGTCGAGGCCCTGCAGGCCGCCTTTCCTCAACATCACTACCATCCTCCGTATGGACACGGTGGCACGCGTGCTCGAAGCCTTGCCCGCCGACGAACTCGAAGCGATATTACTGGGCACTGGCACGATGCAACGATTGCTCCGCAACCGAAAATTCGCCCACTGGATGGTCGAACACCACGATTTGGTCGCAATCGACGGGACCTTGAAATGGAGTGCCAACTATCGTTGGGCCGAAGAAGCCCTGGAGCAGCAGCATGGGCCGGAGACGGGGCGTATCAGGCCTACGTGCTCGAAGCCGTGCGGGTGGGCCCGCAGGGGATCGCGATCCCCATCCTGGCCGAGTTTTGGGAGAATGCGGTGGACGCCTCGGAGGAAAGCAAGCAAGATTCCGAGCTCAAAGCCTTCTACCGCTTGGCGCGGCAAGGGAAAGCGGCCTTCCCGCGGCTGCCGCTCACCATCTTGCTGGACGGCCTGGATCCGAATGGGCCGCTGTTTCACTTTGTACGCAACCTCCGCTGGGATTTTCTGATCGGGCTCAAGGAGGGCACCTTGCGAGCCTTTCAAGCGATGGCCCACCCGTTGTCGGCACTGGCTCCGCACCAGCGGTTGACCTATCGAGGGGGAGATCGGACCCAGCACGTTTGGTGGGTGAACGATCTGGAGTACACGTGGCGGGATCCGGAGACCGGCCGGATCCGTCCGACGGTCGTGCATTATGTCAGCTGTACCGAAACCTGGACGGATGCCAACGGGGACCATCACGTCAGCCAGTGGGGTGGGTGTCGGCCCGTCCCTTCTCGAAGCAGACGGTGGTAACGCGCTGCAATCGCATGGCCCGCCACCGCTGGGACATCGAAAAACATATTCTGCAGGAAAACCACTACGGGTACCATTACCCCCACCTCTACTCGCGCCAATGGAATGCGATGAAAGGCTTTCACACCCTGATGCGTCTCGCTCATCTGTTGAACACGTTGGCGTTACATCAGGTCGGCCTGTGGCCGACCCTGCAGGCCAAGGGGATCGCATCGTCGTGCGCCGGGGTCGGCCCCCCTCCCTACGCCTCGTCGGGTAGGTCGGCGTAGGCCCTCCCCACAACGGCATCGTTGGGTCGAAAATCGCGGTCAGTTCACCGCCTGACCTTGCCATTGCTTGGCCCGGGCCACTCCATTCCGCCGCTCCCTTGTCGGCCGATCATCTGGCTGGCATCATGGTAAATCGCTCAAAGATCTCCCCGCGAACCGGTCTAACAGACCCCGGTGTATCACGGCATACCTCGTTGGTGCTTCAAAGCTGATGCTACACAAACCCCGGATTGTAGTAGGCACTCGCAATCTTAAAATCCCCGGCAGACCGATTGGCGACGCCTATCGTAGGGAAGTGCGCCGATCGGTGAGGAACTCGCCGAGCAATGGGAATGAATATTGCTGCGAATGGGAGCAATATTCAAGCAGGAAAATTCAATTTGACGTCGAATACGTGATTAAGCGTTTAGCTTAATCGCTTAATCACGGGGGTTTGCGGTGAAATCGAAGAGAAGCCACGGAGTTAGCATCGTTGACGTTGCCAAAGCGGCCAAGGTGTCGACGGCCACGGTATCTTATGTGGTCAATAACCGGGGGGGAGTGTCCGAGGAAACCGCCCTTCGCGTCCGCCGGGCGATTGCCGAACTCGACTACCATCCGAACGCCGCCGGCCAATCCCTGGCAACGCACGCGGCACACGCGATGGGACTGCTTGCGCCCAGTGCCACCGGGGTTTCCGATCCCTTTTTCACCATGTTCCTGGCGGGAGTCTTGGAGGCAACGCGGGGGGCGCATTACCAGCTCGTGTTGCTGTCGCCGGAATCTACGGTGTCTGACACCGAGGCGGCGATCTTGCGCGCGGTGCGAACCAAACGCATAGACGGGGTGATCCTGCTCGAGGTGGAGCCCGACGATCACCGGGCGCGGCGCATGGTCGAGGAAGGGGTGCCCACCGTGCTGTTCGGCCGGTCGACGCTGGATTTGGCCTGGGTCGACATTGACAACCATCAGGGCGGTTTGCTGGCGACGCAGCATTTATTGGATCTGGGCCACCGGCGTATTGCCCACATCGCCGCTCCGGACCGGTTCCAGTACGCACGCCTGCGGCGCCAGGGTTACCAGGCAGCTCTGGAAGCCTATGGCGGCTTGGTGGCCCAGGTGGCGGAGGGAGACCTCACCCGACAGGCCGGGTATGACCTGGCCCGGCAACTGTTGACCAACGGCGCGCCGCCGACGGCGATCTTCGTGGCCAGTGACGTGATGGCGGAGGGAGTGCTGCAGTGCGCCGCCCAATTGGGCGTACGGGTTCCCGACCAGCTGTCGGTGGTGGGATTCGACGACAGCCCTCTGGCTCAAGACACCTTTCCACCGTTGACGACGGTCAGTCAAAACGGGTACCAGGTTGGGCAACGGGTCGCCACCCTCCTGATCGATTATCTCGCGGAACGCACCCTGGCCCAAGAACTGGTGAAGCCGGAGTTGCGAATCCGCCAGACGACGGCGGCGGTAAACTCGGAACTGCAGCAGCCGGCCATCGGCGCTGGGATCATGCTGAAAAGGGGCCCGAGTTTCGCTTGGCTATCTCTCCAAGGGACCGTTGACCCGGTGGCCAGAACCCAAGGTGTCTACATGCAGGACACCCACTGGCTCAATCTCTATCAGGTGCTGGTGGATGGTCGGCCGCTCACTCCCGCGAGGACCTCGGTGCAACCCGACACGGTGACCATGGACTTTATCCTGCAACAAGGCATGAGCACGCGCCATCTGACTCGCGAGCTTCGTCTGCGGGAGGACGGCCTGGAAGATGACTGGCATTGGAGATGCTACGGACCTTGTCCGCCGTGGACGCTGGACTTCCATATCGCTCCCGATTTCCGGGATATTTTTGAAATCCGCGGGATGGCGACGCAGCAGCACGACGCCATTGAATCGGTCTATCTGGAGGAGGAGACGCACCGTTACCGGGGGCGCGACGGTGTGGATCGCGAGCTCGCGGTGCATACGCGTCCGCCAGCGACGGAAGGCGGCGTCGGCCAGCGACGGTGGCGCATTGGGGCTGAACAACGCCGCGGGCAGATCGGCATCCGGCTGGGGTGGCGGCAATCCCCGGCGACGTCCGCGCTGACCCCAACGGGTCACCAACCTCGCGGGTTGGACTGGCCACGCGTCGAGATCGGCGATCCGCTATATCAGCGGGTGCTAGAGCGCGCGCGCAGCGATATCGACATGCTGTTGACCGACTTTGGACAAGGCCCGATCCCTGCCGCCGGCCTGCCTTGGTACGGCACGTTTTTTGGACGCGACGGCATTCTTTCTGCCTATCAGTTGCTCGAGTTTGCGCCCGTTGTCGCTGAACGGACGCTGGCCAACCTGGTCTCTCTGCAAGGTCGTGACCTGGTCCCTGAACGCGAGGAGATGCCGGGGAAAATGGTGCACGAGGTTCGCTACGGCGAACTCGCCAATATCGGCGTGGTACCCTACGGACGCTACTACGGGTCCGTGGACGTGACGCCGCTGTTCCTGATCCTCCTGGAGGCCACCTGGCGACGCACCGGTGACCCAGATCTCATCGAGCGGTATATGCCCGCGGCGGAGAAGGGCCTGGCCTGGATGGAGGCAGCGTCCCGCCAGACCGGCGACGGATTGTACGCGTTTTATCCCTCCGGTCCGGGATTGCTCGTGCAGTCCTGGAAGGATTCATCCGACTCCATGGTCTATGGTGACGGTCGCCAGGCTCATCCGCCTTTGGCGGTGGCCGAAGTTCAGGGCTATGTCTATGCCGCCAAGTTAGCGATGGCTGAACTGTATGCCTATGTGGGCAATGAGGGCGCGCGCCAACGGTTGCTGGCCGAAACGGCAACGCTTCAAGCGCGGTTTCAGCGAGCCTTCTGGATGGCCGACCGGGAGTACTATGCCATGGCGGTGGACGGCGAGGGGAAGCCGCTCGACGTGCTGAGTTCCGATCCTGGGCAATGCCTGTGGACCGGGATTATTCCGCCAGCGTTCCGGCCCCAATTGATCGAGCGGCTATTGTCCCCGGAACTGTTCACCGGTTGGGGTATTCGAACCTTGGCAGAGCGCGAGGTCGCTTATGACCCATTTAGCTATCACCGCGGCAGCGTATGGCCGCACGATACGGCCCTGATTGTGGCCGGATTAGCTCGATCCGGCGCAGCCGAGGCGGCGTGGAAGGTGGCCAGCGGCCTTTTGGACGCAGCCGCCCGCCTTCCCCATCACCGCTTGCCGGAACTGTTTTCCGGCATGCCGCGGCAAGGAGACGGCGCGCCCCTGCCCTATCCGAGCGCGTGCGCGCCCCAAGCTTGGGCGGCCGGCGCTCCCTGGTTAATCTTGCAAAGCCTGCTCGGCCTGCACGTCGACGCGCGCCAGCGGTCGATCATGCTCTCCCCGGTGCCGCAGCTGCCGTGGAAAATATCGGTTCGCGGTCTCCAGGTTCCGGGGGGAACGGTCTCGGTGGAGGCGGATGGATCAAGCGTCCGGGTTGTCGAGTTGCCCGCTGGGTGGACGGCATCGGCGACCAGGCCCACAAGGGAGGTGGTGCAGCGGTCACGTCCTGATCTCCATCACGGCACGCACACATTCCATTCATCTTGATGCAGCAATCATCACCCCGGCCGAACGGTCGGTCACGGTAAAACACGATGAAGATAACGAGGAGGAATTATGATGGCAAAGCATTGGTCGCATATGGTGCTCGCTTCGATGGCGCTCATGGTCGGCGGAGTTGGCGGAATGGCGGCGGTGAAGGCGCCGGTGGTCCGCCATCGGCCGGTAACGATTACCCTGGGGGGATGGGCCGCTTACCCTAGCAACAACGTGCAGAAGATGTACACCTTCCTCAAGCCTTTCGAAAGGCAATATCCCTGGATTCACGTAAAATACCAACCGGTAGCCGGCAATTATGAAACCGTATTGAAAACGGAATACGTGGCCGGCGACGCCGCCGACGTGGTAGCACTCAATAACGGCGGCCAGGCGAGCCCGTTCATTGATGCGGGGGACGTTCTTCCGTTAAACCGGTTTCTCAAGGCGGCGCACGCGAGTAGCCGCCAGTTCTTCTCCGGTACGACGTCGTTATTTACGTACCGCGGCAAGCTCTATGCGATACCCCGGGATCAAGACGTGCTGGGGCTGTTTTACAACAAGACGCTCTTCGCCAAGGCCGGCATTAAGAGTCCGCCGAAAAATTGGGCTCAATTGGCTGCCGACGCCAAAATCCTGACCGATCCCAAGGCCCATATCTACGGGATAGGGATCGATCCGGCGGAAGCGTACTGGGGCGAGTTTGTTCTGCAGGCCGGGGGCCAGATTTTCAACGCGGGCAAGCGGCGCATGGAATTGAACACCAAAGCCGCTTTAAGGGGCTTTGCGTATTATGTGAACCTCTACCGCAAGGGTTGGGCCGCGGAGCCTTCCCAGGTGGGCGCTAGCTGGAGCGGGCAGTCCTTCGGCATCGGCCGGGTGGCCATGACCATTGAGGGCGGTTGGCTCATCGGGTCGCTCGCCCAAGACTGGCCGAAGATCAAGTACGGCATCGCGGCTTTGCCCAAAGGTCCCGTGAACCGCGACACGTTCTCCTATCCGGTCGGCTGGGCGATCAGCAAGACGTGCAAGCACCCCCAGGCAGCCTGGGACTTAATCAATTATATGACGGGACGGGGTCAGCCTGCCTGGGTCGCCGGCACCGACGCCCTGCCCACCCGCCCTTCGGTCACCCATATCGCGTACTTTACGCAGCACGCGGTCTGGACGCCGCTCGTGCGGTCGTTGCCGGTAGCCAAGGCCTGGACCTTCCCCAACGGATTCGATCAATTTGCCAATACCACACTCAACAACCAGACTTTGCTCGCTGTACAGGGTCAGGAGTCGCCGGCACAGGCTTTAAGAAATCTGCAGCGGTCGGGGCAACAGGCGTTTCAATCGCAATCGGGTCGGTGATTGGTGATGAAAATCAGTACGCAAACGGCTTCTACGGGGCGCGGGCGGGAGGCGATCTCCCGCCCGCGGCGGGGCCCGTCGCTGTCGGGGAGACGGCGCCAGGACTTGATCGCCGGCTACGCCTTTACCATGCCGGGGGTATTGATTTTGTTTGTTTTTTCTCTCGGCCCGGCTTTGGCAGCCTTCTATTTGAGTTTGTTTTCGTGGACGCTGCTCAATCATATGCACTATGTTGGGTTTGCCAATTTTTGGGGCTTATTGCATTATCCGGTGTTTTGGATTGCCGTACGGAATTCGATGGGATTTGCATTGGTCGTGGTTCCGATCCAAACTGCGGTCGCCCTAGCCCTGGCGGTAATCCTCAACCAGAACCTGCCGGCCCGGGGTTTCTTTCGCCTGGCGTTTTATTTTCCCTCCATCAGCTCGTCGGCGGTGATCACGCTGATTTTCATGTGGATGTTCAATCAACTGGGATTGTTCAACAGTTTCTTGAACTGGTTGGGACTACCGGGTCCCGACTGGCTTGGGTCACCGCATTTTGCGCTGCCGACGATCATGATTATGAATATTTGGACCACGGCGGGATCGTTGATGATCATCTTCCTGGCCGGCTTGCAAGGCATTCCGGTCAATTTGCTGGAAGCCGCCGCGTGCGATGGGGCCACGCCCTGGAAAACGTTTCGTCATGTGACATTGCCGCTGCTGCGCACCACCACCTTTTTTATCGTGGTGATGGGCATTATCGGGACGTTGCAGATGTTTGACCAGTCTTTCATTATTTCCGGTGGGAGTGGTGGACCGCTGCACGCGACGACCACCGTGGTGCTGTTGATTTACAATTTCATCTTTGCGTACGGCAATGTCGGCTATGGTGCCGCCGCCACCGTGCTCTGGTTTCTCTTCATCTTGGGCGCCACCCTGGCGACCAATAAGTGGCTCGGGAAGCCGATTGAATATTGATGGGACGGATCGCGCGCAGGCGGGATGCCCAAGATGAAACGGAGGGAACAAGATGGTCGGAAGTCGCCGAGGCTGGTCGTATCGTCTTTCACGGGGGATTTTCCTGTTGATTTTGTCCTTGGGTGCCCTGGTCATGCTGATTCCGTTCGCATGGACGCTTTCGACGGCGCTCAAACCGCTCAGCCTGTCCTTAGTCTTTCCGCCCGTATGGGTGCCGCACCCGTTTGTGTGGAAAAATTTTATCGAGGTGTTTCGGCTGGTGCCGCTGGCCCACTGGTTTCTGAATAGCGGGATCGTGGCCGGCGCGGTGACCTTGGGCAACCTGATCTTTGACGCATTGGCTGGCTATGCGCTGGCCCGGATTGACTTCAAAGGGCGGACGTGGCTCTATGTCGGCACGCTCGCCATGATGATGGTTCCCTTTCAGGCGGTGATGTTGCCTATCTACTTGCTTTTGCGGCAACTCGGACTCCTGAACACCTACTGGGGAATGATTCTGCCGACGCTGGTGTCTTCGATGGGGGTCTTTTTGATGCGGCAGGCGTTCTTGAATCTTCCTCAAGAATTGGATGACGCGGCGATTATTGACGGCTGCGGACGGTTTCGCATGTTTTGGCAGATTTCCCTGCCGCAGGTTACGCCGTCACTATTGACCCTGGCCCTTTTGACCTTTGTCGGCGCGTGGAACAATTTCTTGCTGCCGCTGTTGGTCGCCAATCAACCCCACCTGTGGACCCTTCAGCTCGGCATCGTGGAATTCCAGTCGCAATATGCTACCGACTGGCCGTTATTGATGGCGGCGAGCTTTCTGATTACGCTGCCTATTGCCATCTTGTTTCTGATCTTTCAGCGTCGGTTCGTGCGCGGAATTGTTATGACGGGGATAAAATAGCTTCGTCCGGCCGTCCGGGTTTTGGGTTCGTAGATATCGACTCCACGCCATGCTTGTGTCTATCTATGTAAAGGAGAGAAACCGCGTGCCAAGGCATCGCTTTCAGGGATTCGAAACGATCACGCCCGCGGGATGGGGTCTTCCCTGGCCGCTCGGCTCCGAAACCGCGATCGACCGCTTAGATATCACCGTCGGCGAGTTGTTGGACCGGGTGCGTCAATCGGTCTACGGCTTTGTTTTGGGACTCTACGATGAAGAGGTAGGAGCGCTCCGCCACTTTTACCGAGCGGATACCCGACAATGGGGGGCATTCGACAGCGGCAATTTCTTGATGGCACTCAATTTTGTGGTGGCGGCCGACGTCTTTAACGATCCGACCATGCTCGAACGGGCGAGCCGATGTTTTCACTACGCGGTTGAACACTTCTGCGAGACACACCCGATGGCGTTTTGGCAAGGGGGCGTGCGGGATGGGCAGGAGCGCCATGAGCTCTGGCTGAAGTACACCGGAGACGCCATGTGGTTGGCTCAGGCGCTGTACCGGCGGACTCGGGACCCGAGTCCTGTTCAGGCTCTGCAGATGTTTCACAGTTTTTGCAAGCGTGCCCGGGAAGCCGGCTACCGCTACGTGTTCGACCGCCGCCGCTATCAGTGGCGCGACGTGGGTAATGTATGGCGCGCGTTCGGTTTTCCGGTGACCGCCTATTTGGAGTTATACGAATTGACCGGAGAGGAGCGGTATCGGCAGGCGGCCATCGACTGGGGCGGTGCCGGGCTTACCCTCCAGGCCGACGATGGCCTGTTCTACCTGATTGACGGAGTCTTTTGGAATTCCGATTTAACCGCTCCCGAACTTCGCGGCCTGGTCTACCTATGGGAGGTGACCGGGGTATCCCGGTATTTAGACGCTGCGGTCCGCTTTGCCGACCAGGTCGTGAAGCTGCAAAGAGCCGACGGATCGTGGCCGCTGGGCGTCGATCGGGATGGCGAGGTCTCGATCGCCACGATCGGCCCCGGCGACGCGCCCAACATCGCCCTAAGTTTGATTCGCCTCCACGGAGCCACTGGGGACGACCGCTATTTGGACGCCGCGACCAAAGCCGTTCGCTACGGGATGCAGCTGCAAGCGCTGCCGGGAGGCAAGTACCCGTTATGGCTGGACGACCCGCACGTTTGTGGAGGATTCTGGTCCTGGGATCCCCTCTATGATCACACCTTGTCGGGAGATCAGTCGATCCATCACATCCGCGGGATGCTCTTTCTGGCTAGCTATCTCGACGCGCTGACCTAACCACCTCCTGCACGTGGCCGGAATCCCGTACGAGCCGATGTTTGCCGCACCCTTGGACCAGACGGAAGGGGAACGACCACCGTGAAGACGGCAGAAAAGACGGAACGCTTGGACGATCTTTACGTGACCGCTGGGGATCGGCTGTATGCGATTGGGAGTCAGGACGGCGATTTTCCCCGGGTGGGTGAGCATATCCCTGGTGAGATGACGGGGATCTGGGTCCATCCCCAAAAAGTGCTGGACGGATTTTGGATAGAGCTGAGGTGGGACGATCAAACGCCCGTGGTGCCCCGGGCCACAGGATTTCAGGTTGCCCCCGGGTACACCGAACATCATTATCAGGCGGCCGGCGAATGGTCCGGGCGGCGTCGGCAATGGGTTCCCGACGGACTTCCGGCGATGGTGGTGCACCTCGCGTTTTGCAACGAGGCTCCCCGAGCCCGAACCCTCCAGTTGACGGTTTGGGTGCGCAGCAATCTGCGGCCGGGCTGGCCTGCCAATGAGGACACCGTGCGGGGCCGGGATATTTCCCGGGTGTCCTCCGACCCGCCCGGGCTGTGGATGGGAAATGACCGCCATCCGCCCTGGCAGGTTTTGATTGCCGGAACCCCGCCAGACGCTGAATGGTTCGTCAGCGAGGACGATACGGCCTTGGCCGTCATCCGTGCCGGCCGGGACCGGAGTTATGGAGGGTTTCGGTTTGCCCGGCGGTTAACCGTGGGCGAACGCGTCGAAGCGAAATTCTGGATTGCCGCTGCGACGGAGGACTGGGACTGCCGAGACATCCATCATCTCCTGGCGAACACCTACCCCCAACCGCTTCGGGCCAAAGCACGACGGCTGCATGCTGTGAATGCGGCGAGCCGACTGCGAATTCCCGAACGGTCGTTGCAGCGCGCCTATGCCTGGGCCAAAGTGCAGACCGACTGGTTGGTCCGTGACGTGGCCGGCGTGGGGCGCGGATTGGGTGCGGGATTTCCCGAATATCCCTGGTGGTTCGGGTGTGACAACGGCTACGCCTTGCGGGGAGCCCTGGCCACCGGCCGCTTCGAGTTGGCCAAGCAAACGGTGGAGCTGCTTGCCCGTGCCTCGGCGCGCGTAAACGGAAACGGCCGGATTATTCACGAGCTCAGCGGCACGGGAGAGGTGCCTAATCCTGGAAACACCCAAGAAACAGCGCAATTCTGTCAATTGATGTGGGAAATCTTTCGCTGGACCGGTGACCGGGACTTTTTGGAGCGGATGCTTCCCTATGCGGACCGGGCCTTGTCGTGGCTGCTGGAACAGGCACACGACGGGGACGACCTTCCGTACGGCTATGGGATCATGGAAGTCGAACACCTGAACCTTAAACTGATCGACTCGGCCGTGTACACCGTCGGGGCGCTCGAAGCGATGGTCAACCTAGCACGGATCCGGGGCGATGCGGCTCGTGCGAGCGCATTGCGAGAAAAGGCAGAACGCTTGAAGGAGACCGTCCGCACCCGGTTTTGGCTGCCGGAGGCTCGGTTGTTTGGCGATGTGATTGGCTCGGCGAACGCCGTGGCGGAGCGGCTTCACCTATGGTCGGAGATCGCCGCTGGGGCGGGTCGTGCGGACGTCGCCCGCGCTTTCGCGGATCAAGTGCGATCCGGGGACCACGAGGAAGCCTACCAGCTTCGCTGGTGGATCATCAACACGCCGATGGAAGCCGGGATCGCTTCGCAAGCCCAAGCAGCAACCGCCTTGCGTCGGATGCGCGAGCCGGACTTTCGCGCGCAGTTTGGGTTATATCTTTCGGGATATTGGCAAACCCATGTGATGACGATTTCCACAGGCGTGCAAGCCGTGGCGGAGGCGCGCTACGGGTATGTCGACGCGTCGCTCGACTGGCTGCGTCGGATGGCGGACACGATGGACCGCCGGATGCCCGGGTCGATGTCGGAAATGTCGCCGGATTATGGGTGTTTCGTTCAGGCGTGGACCTTGTACGGGTTGGCGGTCGCGTTGGTCGAATATTTCTTTGGCTTGGCTCCTCGCGCGCATGAGCGCCGCGTGGCGGTCGACTGCCAAATGCCGAAGGCATGGTCGTGGGCAGAGCTGACGGACGTGAAGATGGCTGATAACGCGCTCGATCTTCACTACCTGCGGGAGGGACCGACGCAGTCTTTGAAGATTTCGACCTGCAAGGCCTGGCGGATCGACTGGCGGCATCCCTGGACCGTGAGCGAGGCATCTCCGGGGGCAACCCGGTGCGCGTGGAATTCTGTGGAGCTTCCCGCCGGGGGCTGGGTAACGCTGGTTCGGCCAACGTCAAGATCCTGAGGCGGATGGCAGCTTCCCTGACGCCCTTTTCCTTTGGGCGGCAATGTACGTTATTGCGTGCCGGCATGTGGACTCAGCCACCGGCCTTCCTGACCTTGCCTGCCAGGGCGTGAAGTTGCAAAGCGTGGACGGGTCGGCGCCGCTCCGAGTTGCCAGCGGGAAATCACACTTCGTGGGAGATCAGGGGAAGGTGTATCCTGGGATGCCCGCTACGATTGCATCCGATCGGGAGATCCATGGGCCCCTCACGTCCGCCAATGCACTTGCCGATGAGCTATTGAGAAACCAACGGGGTGCACGCGGGAGATGAAATTGCCCGCCCGTCGGGTGTGACGGCCGGCCATGCGGTCGTCTTTGGCGGCATACGTCCCTGGCGGTTTTCCACCGGGGATTGGGGAAACCGAAATATTGCACGCAGTCGGAGCCTCTATTTTTTGAGGACCCTGATACGACACGTCTCAGGTGAGCGATGGATCCGGTCTTTTTGCCACCCTGCTGTCCCAACTTGTGAAAGTTGCAAGCGTCCCATCGATCGCCGTGTGCCCGGCGCTGGTGCGTCAAAGAGGCATCTGAAATCATATGGTAGGGTGAATCGTTCGAGCCGCAGGGTAGGGCGTGTTTCGAGCCTCGCTTGGAGAGAATTCAAGGAATCCGGTTTGAACCGGGCTTACGCGACCAGCTCAGGCGGGTCGATCGTGCTCGGGGACCGGGGCTTAAGCGGTAGCCCGTTCCATCGGCTGATGGCTGAGATGCAGATCTTGCATGACGGATCGAGCTCTCCGCCCAAGGCTCGGCGAAACGCGGGGCCCGCGCGGAGAAGGCCGCACTTGCCGCATCCCTTCGATATCGACGGCATGCGGCCGATGTGATAAAGGCCTCGCATCCGGGTCAGGAGGGATCCGGAGCCGTTTGAAGCCCGAAGCCTGGCCTGAGATCCTGCGATGCAAAGTCTGTCGACGATTGGATGGACCGTGTCCGGCACCTTGTGCCACAAGGGCGATCCCTTCCGGCGGGGGAGCACCTGCCAGAGCGCCTCACCGATATCACCCGGGTTGAGCGTTCATTAGGAGAACGTGGACCAGGGATGACGGGGCCCGGCGGGTTGCCGCCCGTCGTCGTGAACGGCAGCGGGATGCAGTCAGCGGAATATCTGATGGGGGATGATGTCAGTGTCGATCATCGAGCGACAATTGTTCTTGCGGATTTTTGGCCCGGCTCATTTAGAGCCCGCTGCCACCCAGGTAACCTATACCAGCCGTGAAGACATTGAAGTCTTGCTGGCTTTATCTCAGACCTTCCGACCCAAAATCGTTATTGAAATAGGTATTCAACGAGGAGTAACGTCAAAGATCTTGTTGACTCAGGCGCCTTGGATAGAAAAATATGTTGGTATCGACATTACTCCAGACGCTCGGCCAACCTTAGAAGGTCAATATGATGAAGTGCCCTTAAAGGCAGGCGAACTGGTGTCGAGTGACCCCAGGGTTGAAGTCGTGGTAAGACCTAATGGCAGTCGCGATCTCCGGGTCACAGATTTGCCAGTCGCAGACTTGATGTTTATTGACGGGGACCATTCCGAAACGTGCGTGCTGCACGACACCTGGTTGGCGCGCCAGGTAGTTCGCGCTGGTGGCATCATCTGTTGGCATGATTATAATAATGTCACGGATGTTACCAAGGTAATTGATGACTTCAACATCCGTGAAGGCGATCATATTTGTTCGGTCACGGGAACCTGGGTCTGTTTCGAATTTCGTCGCGATGACGGTCGCGCCGAGGGCAGGGCTTAATACCTTGTTGGCCGCAGCCGCGCTTAGGGGTCTGCTTTCGCGGTTGCCTGGCGGCGATATTGCTGGGGGGGGCGGGAGTTGATGGCCTCCTGGACCATCGCGTCGGGACCGGTCGTCCCCATGTTTCGAGCCATGGTGGGGATTTCCAATCTATGCGCGATGGCGATCCCTGCGGACCACCGGGTCACCGCCGATCGTGCCTGCCACCTTGTCCACGAACCGCAGCCCCTCGTGCATGCGCACCCAGCCAAATTTGGGAATATCCACCCGAGAACCTTTGAGAGTGCATGGGTGGATGGGCAGGGTGAAGCTATGGGGTGGCCCATTTTTCTTAAACGAGCCTAGGGCGAGCCCCATGCGTTCGTGGGGAACTGGCAGGTTGGCCGTGTCGACGTCGAGAGCTTGAGCATTCTGGCCAGGATGTGGCACAATCAATTTGCGCGCGGCGGGGATGGTTCAGGTCGGCGCAGTTCGGGTCCCGAGGGCTATCTCGGTGAGGTGAGGAGGGCATCGTCTCGTGAAAACGATTAGACTTGGCTCCAGCGCACTGCAGGTGCCGGTCGTTGCCGTCGGCTGCATGCGAATCAATTCGCTGGGCCAGGCGGCGGCCGAACGCTTTGTGCAAGCTTGCCTTGAAGAAGGGGCGAATTTCTTTGACCACGCCGATGTGTATGGCGGAGGCCAGTGCGAGGCGATTTTTGCCGAAGCCCTGCATATGACGGCCAGGGTTCGGGAGAAGGTCATCCTGCAGTCGAAGTGCGGAATTCGGCAGGGGCAGTACGATTTTTCCAAAGAACATATCCTGGAGGCCGTCGATGGCAGCCTCCGGCGCTTGAAGACGGATTACCTCGACGTGTTGCTGCTGCACCGGCCCGACGCCTTGATGGAACCCGAAGAGGTGGCTGAGGCATTCAGCATCTTGGAGGCGGCCGGCAAGGTGCGCCACTTCGGCGTGTCTAACCAGAAGCCGATGCAGATAGAACTCTTGCGCAAGTTTGTGCGGCAGCCGTTAGTGGCAAACCAACTGCAACTAAGCATCACCAACGCGACCATGATTTCGAACGGCATCAACGTGAACATGGAAAACGAGGCGGCGGTAGACCGTGACGGTAGTGTGCTGGACTATTGCCGGCTCCATGAAATCACGGTGCAGCCCTGGTCGCCGTTCCAATACGGATTCTTTCAAGGCGTGTTCCTGGGCCACGACCGGTTCCCTGCCTTGAATCAGAAGATCGATGAGATTGCCGCACGCCATGGGGTTACCAACACGACCATCGCCATCGCCTGGATTGTGCGTCATCCTGCGCGCATGCAGCCAATCATCGGCACGATGAACATTGATCGAATGCGGGATTCGTGTCGAGCGAGCGAAATTACGCTAAGCCGCCAGGAATGGTACGAAATCTATCGGGCGGCCGGTAACGTCTTGCCGTAGGCGGACGGGCAGGGTAAGAAGGCCGGTTTCTTGGTGTAGCATGATCCCCTCTCTGCCGTTGGCAACACGCGGGGCGGGGGTCGCCTGGTGAGCGAACGCCTGGCGGTCCAAGGGATGTGACCTGGCAAGATTACGGCCAAGCGCTTTGCCCGCGGGGCCGGTTGCCAGCACCCCCATCGCCTTCTCCTCGGCTGTCCGGATCGCGCCGGGGTTCGGCTCGTCCCATGGCTTGGACGTGCGAAAGCATTTCGGATCTCGGGGCGGGCATCAATTCCCCTCAGCGTGGTCTTCGGAATCTCCTGGAAGGAATGGTGGCCGGAGATGGGAACCGCCCGGTGCTCGCCCCAAAAGACTGGGGGCTGCGTTTCGGCGCGGAGGCCGATGCCGTGGATACGATGAAACTTGGCCCCGTTGCGCCATCGCCCGGGCACCCCTCTCAAGCCAACGCTTGCAGGCATGCGGGCCGCCGCGCCGGTACGGCTTCGGGTTGCTCCGGAGGTTCGTTCGGATCGCGGCGAGACGCCGGGGCGCAGCTCCGATGCCTCGGTTGGCGATTTCCCCGGGCGAGGGCAGGGCTCGAGTCCGCATTCGAACGGGACCATGCTCGCTACCGTTTCTTGGTCCATCAGGGCGAGCCGTATCTTTTCATCGCCAGGCCTGGTCCCGCCGCTCAAGGGCTTCGCTCTCCGCGGTTACCGGCCACGTTCGGGGGGTGAACGACCCGATTCAGCCTACGGTGGCCGTCCAGATTCCCGTTCCCGAACGCCCGCAAAACGCCGAGTGTTTTGGGCGCCGGCAGGACCGAGGTTTTCGTGGAGCGTCGAGGCAATGGCATGAGGGTTCGGCCGCGTTCTAGACCGCCTGAGCGCCCAGACCACCGCGCCGGGGACGACGGTGTGCGGCGGGGAAGGGACGGGCCACCTCTCCGCCAACCGGAGACCGGCCAAAGGCACCAGGTTGTCATTGGCCTGCCGGCGCCAACGAGCGTCGGTCACCCCGAGGAGGAGGTTTGAGAGATGTTGTTAACAGCGCTAGAAAGCATCTTTGCCGGTGCGAGGACGCTAGCAGACCGGTTTGCTGCCTGCCAGGCGTGTGGCTTTGACGGGATTGATTTGCGCGAAGGAGCGGGGGAGGTGGCGCTCGCTCGCCAATTGGGCGAACGCTACGGACTCAAGGTGGGCATGATCTATTCCGCCCTGCCGATCCCGCTCTTGTCCGAAACGGCCGTGTTACGTGCGGCTGCCCTTGATCTGCTCCGCAAGCGCATCGAGCAGGCGAATCGCGTCGGCGCATTCGGGGTGGTGGTGGTGCCCGTGTTCGGTCCCCCGCGCATCCGATCGCACGCGGTGACGGACGTTCGCGAGGCGGAGGAGATCCTCTTGGAGGTCTTGCTCACCGAAATGGAACCCTGGTTAAGCGGGGACGGCGCATACCTGGCGATTGAGCCCCTCAATCATGAGGAAACCCATCTGTTCACCAGCCCGTTGCAAGCCATGAACTGGCTCGCAGGCTGTCGCCTGACCGGAGTCAAGACGATGGCCGACGTCTACCATATGGAACGTGAGGGCCAAGACATTCTTCAGGAAGTTTCCGGAGTCGGGGATTATCTAGGGTGTATTCATGTGGCGGGGCCGGAACGGGGGTTGCCCCGGCTGGAGACGACCGATTACCCGGGGTTGTTTCGCCAGTTAACAAAACAGTGCTACAGCGGGCCGGTCGGCTACGAATGTCGCCCCCATCCTGTGGACGATATCCGTCAAAACGTGCATGATCTCAAAAGGTATCTGCCGTGATCGGCGAGCGGCGGTGACCCACCGCCGTCGCTCGCCGATCACGGCCTGAAACCGGGTCAGGAGGGGACTCCTAGCGCTCGGTCAAGACGGGGCCGGTTGAATCCGATGACGACCGTACCGTTGACATCGACGACGGGAACGCCGGTTTGGCCCGATTTCCTTTGCAGAGCTTTCAAACCTGCCTCGGATTTGGTGACGTCGACCTCGGTAAAGGGAATCCGGCGCTCTTTCAAGTAATGCTTCACCGAACGACAATGTGGACAGGTGGGGGTGGTGTAGACCGTAACCATGTTATTGCGCAGCCTCCTCTACCGCTTCATGTAAAATGGCGGTCACCTCGCGCGCCAAGCCGTCTAGGGTGGGATGACCCGCTAAATTGAGCAAGGCCACCGGGTCGGGCAGACCCAAGGTGGTCTTGCCAGTTTGGCGGTCCACGTAGACGACGAGCTTGCAGGGCAGAAAATACCCAACGGTTTGTGTGACCCGTAGAGCCTCTTTCGCCCGGGGGGCAGAACATACCTCGAGCACGTGAAACGGCGGCTCAGGCTCTAGGCCTTTTTGAACGAGCTTTTCGTTCATGTCCAAGTGCCACAGCACGCTGAACTGGCGTCGGTTCAGCGCGTCAGTCACGGCTTCAATCGCCGATTCAACGGATTTTTCGGTGGTCACTGCATAGGTTGCGGATGGCGTCATCAGGTAACCTCCTCACGATACCCATATCGCGGCTGGAACTGACCGCGGTCAAGGGTTGGCATCCTGTTGGGCTGGTCCAGGTTATGTCTTCCGGCCCAGCACCCGGTCAATCACGTCGCGGACAGAGCTCAGGTCCCACTCGATAGTCTGGTCGAGTTGCATCATGTTTTCGGCCATGCTGCAGGCTTCCAACATGCGTGCCACTTTGCCCAGCGCTCCGTGTACGGCCGCCACCTGGGTGAGAATGTCGTGGCAGGTGTCGTGCCGTTGGACCATAGCTTCCAGACCGCGGATCTGTCCTTCAATGCGGCGCAGGCGATGCAGCAAGTCCTGCTCTTTGAGAGCAACCGGCGCATTGATTTCTCCCATGGCACTCACTCACTTCCCGCACATGACACGCTCTTGCGTAAAGCCATCGCTGCCGACGCCATCCGCTAGGCCCCGAGGGCCTCGCGGATCGTGCTGATTAACCTCGACTCCGGCACCGCTCCCGTAACGGACTTGCTGCCGTTGACGACCGTCATCGGCACGCCCATAACGTTGAACTTATTCGAAAGCCTGGAAAACGTCGACGCATCCACCATGTCGGCCACCACGTGGCTCGGGTTGACCCGCGCCATCTCCTGCGCCAAGCGCACCGCTCGCGGACAATATGGGCAGGTCGGCGTGACAAAGACCTCGAGGTGCAGGTTGCGGTCGAGCGTAATGAGCCACAGCCTGGTCTCATCGCTGAGCTCGGGCGGGACCTCCACCGACACCGCTCGGATGGTATCGACCAGCGCGCCGAATTCGTGGCCACTGGGAATACCAAGGTATCTCATCCCGGTGAACTGCTCGTCCATCCACAGCTCGGCAATCGGTCCTTCGATGTCGTCGGGGTCTTCGGGAGCGAAGGTCGGAGCTTGGCCGGCCATCTCCTTCAGCTGGAGATGGCCATTGAGTCCGGCCAATTCTCGCCACAGGTCGCGCATGGTGTCGGCGGCAGGGCCGCCTCGCCCCGGGTAGAAGCGAATTTCCACCGGTTTGGCCAAGGCGTCCCAAATTTGCTGAATCTCTTGCTGAACTTGGCTCGACAATAGCATCGTGAGCCCTCCTCGTATCCTAAAGTCGACGGGTCAAGTCGACGGACGATGTGCGCGGGCCGGAGATCCGCCAGCACTGGGCGGATATATCGAAAGGGGGCCCGCTCGCCTAACGGTCCAAAGAGAAGCGTCCCGACCCGGGTAATCGGATCTATCGTCGCTAAATATGCCCCCGGGGCACTTCGGCTCGCCTGTTCCCCCGCGTTCCCGCCGCGATGGGCGCTTCCCATCCGGACCCAGCACTCTAGGGGAATTATATACCCCCGGCCGTATACAGTCAAATCCTCGAGCGGCAGGCGGCGGCACTGAAAGTCAACCGTGAGACGCAGGGGAATTCCGTCACCGGAATTTGGCGCTCGACCTCGGATGAACCGTCCCTTAACGGAATCTTGCCCCAAATTCACGGCAGGATAACAAAGAGCGCACACGCCGTAGTTAACCGGTCCAAGCGATCCACTGAGGAACCCAGGGAAACCGCGGGGGTTTCCTCGGGGGGTGTCGCCGGGCTGAAGCCAAGGAGGTCGAGCAGCTTGATAGGCGGAGCGCCCGGAACGTCCTATGGATCAACACCATGCATCAGCTGTTGGAATCGATCGATGCCCACCGCATCGACCAACGGCTCCTATATTCGGTCATAAAGATTTCAAAACACCGAAGTCGCGGCGATTGGCAAATTTGCGGTAACTGTTTAGGGAGCCCCGTCGGCCTTCTAACGAATTCCAGCTAAGGGCATGCGCCTTGGGGAACAGTCCAACGCCGAATAGGGATGGGGGTAGCCATCCCTGTCGCTGGAACCGACCTAACGTCGACCCACGGTCGGCAGCCGCAAGCGTCGGTGACGAGGGTATCTCGCTATCGTGGTCAAAGTATTTGTTCTCACTGCTGAACGGCACTAGCGCAGATGGCGAGCGCGGGAACCGATTCCGCGACAGAGTGATCAAGAGCCGCCTCCGCAGCGACGGGACATAATAGTGCGAACTAGTTCGGAAAGCCGTACGTCTTCCCTCACGAACGCTACGTTAGCGTAGTCTGTATTTAAGCGCTACGCGCACGTAGCCAATGGTGAAGGAGAAACTGCAATGCCATGGCATCGAACGCGGCAGATGCGGACATTTGACCAGGGAATTCCTAGAGACCGCGTAAGTTTTCGGCCGTTCGCTGTACGATTGTGTGGACGTGACGCTGGATGACTCCACATACTGATGATTGGTTCACGCTCCCAGAGGCGGCGCGGCTGTGGCACGTGTCGGATCCGGCGCTACTCCGCCAACGGATTGGGCGAGGCACGCTCACCGCCCGGAAAGTTGGACGCGATTGGCTGGTCCATCGGGAAGAAATGGCACGCGTGTTTGGGCCACCGCCCATGAAGGATAGTCGTTAATGCACATTCTTGCGCGGCAACCGATCCCGAAAGGGATGCATCTGGCGTGGTCGAAGCACATGGTCAAAACCCAACGGCGCATAGTGCGGCTGCACGCGCGCATCGCAAACATCCGGGCGGATGCCTTGCACCAACTCACGACCGATCTCGTCGAACGGTTCGATGTCATCGCCATCGAGGACCTGAATGTGGCCGAAACGCGCAAGAATCATCGGCTCGCCCGCGCCATTGCGGATATGGGGTTTGGCGAATTTCGCCGCCAACTCCAATCCAAGGCGGCTCAACGCGGGAAAACGGTGGTGGTCGTGAACCGTTGGTATCCGAGCAGTAAAATCTGTTCCGGTGTGGATACAAAATGCCGAAAATGCCGCTCGCGGTGCGGGAGTGGACGTGTCCGCAGTGTCAGACCCATCATGACCGCGACATCAACGCGGCGATCAATTTACGCCTAGTGGCCGAGAGTTCGGTGAGGGGCTCCTCACCCGTGTCTGCCTAACGGCAGACCTGCTCGGTGACCCGCTTGGGGAGCGTCCTCCGGTGGACAACCGCCGGTAGAACATGCGACGGTAGGAGCGGTATCCAGAATAACCTCAGAGCATGGATTGGGAATCCCCACCACGGCCCGACAGCATGGGGACAACCGCCGGTAGAAGGGAATCCCCACCACGGCCCGACAGCATGGGGACAACCGCCGGTAGAAGGGAATCCCCACCATGGCCCGACAGCATGGGGACAACCGCCGGTAGAAGGGAATCCCCACCATGGCCCGACAGCA
>JAJZZH010000026.1 GCA_021797675.1 Bacillota bacterium
AGGTACCGGTTCGCGATCGGACAGCAATTTTCCTTTAACGTATTCCAGGTTTTTGGGAATTGCTTTACCTTTCTTTCCGGCTTGCATAGTTATGCAAAAGCGGAACAATAAATGGACAAGCTCCTAGCGGCGGAAGCCCGCTTTCCTCCCCACGGCTAAAGCCGGGGGCTTCTCGCGGGCATTCGGTGAGGAACGGCAGGAAGCGGTAGACCAAGACGCCCTTCAAGCGTGGCAAGCGTATCAGACGACTGGTCAACATGTGACGCAGGCGGAAGCCGATGCATGGCTGGCCCAGTTGGAATCCGGCAATGATGTTGAGCCACCCCTATGCCACACGTGATTTGGACCCCCGAGGCGTTGCGTGACGTGCGACCCCTCTACCGATTCCTAGCTCCGAAGAATCGCCTGGTGCAGAACGGGCTATCAAAGCCATTCGGACGCAAGTCCAGGAGATCGCAGAGCATCCGGCAGTAGGGCGGCCCGTGGAGGGTATGGATCCTGTATTTCGCGAATGGCTTGTGGCCTTCGGAGACAGCGGCTATCTCGTGCTCTATCATTATGATGGCCAATCGGCCGCAATCTTAGCGGTCCGTCACCAACGCGAAGCCGGGTATTTTTAGGTATCTTTCCCCACCTCTTGATGGCGGGCTGATCCTCTTGTTAAAAGAACAGTCGGGCGGTGGAGGATTTGCGCCTCCATGGTGCAAAACAGAACTTACTTAATCAAGACTCGAAAGTGCAACTGGTACAATCGGTGTAAAACATACGTTGGCATCGAGGTGAAGCCTGGGAGACTAGGTGAAAATTATGACGGCACTCTTTGTTCTCGTTCCCCTCATAGGGTACGTGGGGCTTTGGATACTGGGGAGCGCATGCTTCCTTGCATATTTCAGGCTGTACAATATATCTATAGATCTGAGACATACTGTCGCCATGATCCAGCGAGTTCCCGTACCCCTCGCGATAATCACGGTTCCTGTGTGTAGTTTCGCATCCTTCTTCCTAGCAACGCGGATCATGATTTACGCTTTCACCACACCCTCAAACGCAACAATGCTGCTAGAGGTTGGCATAGTTTCTCTTGGACTAAACCGCTGCGCGGTGGTTTAAATGCTTTCTTGAACCGGATACGGATGCTTTTCCTTCTTGCGAAAACCGCCGTGGGTAGTCGTATAATAAGGCAGGTTTGGTTTTGGCGACGAAGTTCGGAGGAAGGAGCTTCACACCATGAAGCATTATCGAAATACCCCTCGGCGCACCGACGATAACGCCTTGTTGCTGGCGGAAGGTTTGCGTATACCCCTGGAGGGTAAAGCGATTGATTGCCCATAGGGGCGCTCGACCGACCGCGGTGTAGTCCAATAGAGTTATCGCAAGTCCTTGGCAGTGCCTCGTCAGGGACCTTTTTTGTTCCCCAGGACTTCCGATAACTCTCTATTTATTATAGCAACGATAATTCTGGATCTACTAATAACAGTCGTCGGCGAGAAGATCGACGTTCGCATCTTTCCGGTGAATCTGATGTACCTGTTTGCGTGGTTAGTTATTATTCCTTCTGTTGTGCTGGCGGGACATTAGTTCTGCAGCCGTAGGAGCCATGTCAAACTCCAATGCCGCAAATGGCAATACACCCCTCCCGATTGAGCTATACCATCGAAACCTTTGTGAGTCGCGCGGATACACACGGTCTCAGACTTACAGGTTAGTCGGCTATTTTCTCCCAATCCATGTCGATCCCCCCTTTCCATTCAAGCTACCACGCCCGTTTGATGTCCGCCGACGCTTCCGTTTTTGAATGTGTCGACAAGACAACCGTTGGCCGGAGCGAACGGCTTGACATTTAGACTCCGCGCTAACCTCCTGCACCTGCCGGCTGCTCGACATTCCGCGACCCGGGAACACGGGCCAATCGCGATGCCCACCCCAATCCCCATGCCAAGCCAGAGATTGCCTGGCGGGTAGCCCGCAGGGATCGAAATGGCTACACTCGGTAATAAATCAGGCTGTGGTCCGTCTACATGGTGGGAGGGAATGGTATGCAGTCCAAGCGCGGCGGACCGGCCGCATCGCTTCCCTCACGTCGGCTGGACCAGTTGTATGACCGGCATTTCGACCACTTGATGCGCTATGCCACGCGCATTCTGCAAACGGAACCGACCCTGGCAGAAGACGTGGTGCAAGAGGCATTTGTTCGTCTGATGACGGGGCCTCCGCGCGATCTGGCGCGGGCGGGAGCTTGGTTGCGCATCGTGGTGCAACGCCTCTGTTACGATCGGCTCCGACAACAAGGTCGTGAGATTCTGGTGCAAACGCCCAGCGAACCGGAGCGGGTCCAGGCGGCTTCGACGGAGGATATTGTCTTGGGCCGTTTGGACCGCGAACGGGTACGCCGGGCGCTGGGACAGCTCCATCCGCGGGAATCTCGCGCGTTGTGGCTCCGTCACGCCGGCTATAGCTACCGGGAAATCGGGCAGGCATTAAACGTCGATCCCAATCAGATAGGCGTGGTCTTGCTCCGATCGATGCAGAAACTGAAACGGGTCTATGACGAGGACGAAGAGGAGAGAAAAGCAGATGCAAACGCTTTGCCCAGAGGACGTCACGTGGCTGAAATTCCTCGACCATGAGCTCGGGGTGCAGGACACCGAAGCAGTCACCGGGCATTTGCAGGGATGTGTGCGCTGTCGCCAGGCGTTGCGTCAGGTGGCGGTCACGGCGGGTTGGACGGCGGCCGTGGTCGACGAATGGGCGGCGTCGACCACGAGTAGGCGCTCGGCGCCGGAGCGTCTCTGGGCTTGGTGGCGCTCGGCCAAGGGCGTGGCCGCATTGGCCGCGGCATTGACGGTGGCTGTGTTGGCCGTACCCACCACACGCCATGCGTTGGCGGCGCTCGTCAGTGCTTTTCAGTTGCGGCATGTGGCGGCGGTGAGTTTAACCCAAAATCAGATTTTCCAGATTGAGAATGCGCTGACGCAAGGCGGCAAGGTCAACATCGATCAGTACGGGTCGATCAATACCACCGCGGCGCCGCCTCCACCGAAGACCGTGCCACTGAATCAGATCGCAGATCAGACGGGCCTCCCGCAGGAATGGCCGGCGGCGTTGAGCGGCTCCAACGTGACGGCGGAGGTCACCCGTCCGGGGCGCGTGGTGCTGACGCTGAACGTGTCGGCCATCAACCGGCTCATCCAGGCGGAGGGAGGCACACACCTCTTTCCGCAGAACCTGAATCACCTGCCGATTACGCTGAATATCCCCACCACCGTGATGATCAACAGGTTTAATGCCACCACCGGAGCGGGGTATATGCTTGAAGAAATGGGTACTCCGTCCCTGTCGACTGCCGGGTCGGTTCACGTGCGCCAGATTGCGGCGGCGATTGCCTCCTTGCCGTTTTTGCCGTCCTCGGTGCAGCAAACGCTTGCCGCCCTGCAGGGGCATTTGCAAAGCACGCTGATTTTTCCCATCTCGGGTCCGACGTCGTCGGTCACGCTGCAAGGGCGGCCTGCAATCTTGGCCATGCAAGACGGCCAGCCCGCGGTGGCGTGGGAGCGCCACGGCGTGTTCAGCCTGTTTTCCTATCAGGGCAGCCCATCCCTCAAGGCGTCCCAGTTCATGCAGGAGGTACAGCAATGGTTTCCCTGAACGCCGTGGAGGCACTGGGACTCACCAAGCGGTATGGCCGGGTGACCGCCTGTCAAGGTGTCAATCTGCTCGTACCGGCTGGACAGATCTTTGGGTTCCTGGGCCCTAACGGCGCCGGCAAGAGTACGGTCGTCAAAATTCTCTTGGGGCTGGTGCCTGCCACGCAAGGCACCGCCCGCCTTTTGGGCCGACCCTACCACGATCGGGAGGTGCATCGCCGCATTGGCTACCTGCCGGAGCTTTTCCGCTACCCGCCCTGGCTCAGCGTGCATGAGGTGGTGGACTGGCACGCTCGCGTGTTGGGGATTGCTTCCCGGCGTCGGGCTGTTATTGAAGCGTTGGAATGCGTCGGTCTGGCCGACCGGCTGCATATGCGCGTGAAGGCCTTAAGCAAGGGATTGCAACAACGTCTGGGGTTAGCGGTGGCCATCGTGGGCGATCCCGACTTGTTGTTCTTGGACGAGCCCACCTCGGCCATGGACCCCGTGGGCCGGCACGAAGTGGGAGAACTGCTGCGCGCGTGGCGCAGCCGCGGCAAAACGATCTTTCTGAACAGCCACTTGTTAGCCGAATTGGAAGGATTATGCGATCGGGTGGCCCTCATCCGCCAGGGCCGTCTGTTGTATACAGGCGGCCTAGATGCGATTTTGCGCGCCAAGAGCGAATTTCAGGTCACTACGGGGCCGGTGCCACCGGCCTGTCAGCGGGCATGGGAACAACAGGGACTCGTGCTCTGCGGAGGGGACGGGGAGTGGGTCTATCGCGGGGACCGCGAGCGCCTGCCGGAATTGCACGCTCTCCTCGCCCGTCACCGGGTGGCAGTGTACGAAGTCGCGCCCATACACCAGTCGCTGGAATCGTGGTTTATTTCGAGTTTGCAGGACACAGAGGAGGCACAAGATGCTGCACATCGCACGGCTGACCATCTGGGAAGCCCTCCGGCGTAGGATCCTTTTAGCCACCGGAGTCCTGACGGCGGGCTTCTTGGTGTTGTTCTGGCTGGAAGTTCAGCATCAGCCGCGGGTTGCGGTGACCCAAAATCCGTTGGGCAATCTGAGCGTGGCCCTGGGCAGTCTTGCCTTGGGAGCATTTTTTTGCTATTTTGTCATCGCCTTCTTCTCCATATTCTCGGTGAGTGGATCCATTTCGGCGGAGATTGAGAGTGGCCTCTTGGCGCCGGTGATTCCCCGGCCGCTGTACCGGGCGGAAATTGTGTTGGGGAAGTGGATGGGCTTCGCCGTCGTGCAATGCTGCTATGTCAGCGTGCTGTTTTTTGGCATCGTGGTCATTGTCCACGCGTATTATGCTCGGGTGTTGCCGCCAGCGCCCGCGATTATCCAAGCGTGGGCACTGTTCACGCTGCAGGCCTGGGTGTTGGGCGCCGTGACCCTGCTGGGGTCGGTGCGGTTGTCGACGCTCGCCAACGGCATCACCGTGGCGTTGAGCTTTACGATGGCTTTTTTGGCCGGCGCGGTGGCCCAGTTTCCCTTCGCCGGGACCCACGGGTCGATGGTGGATCGGCTGGCGGTGGCGATGAGTTTGGTTCTGCCCACGGACAATCTGTACCGGCGGGCCGTGTACGAATTGCTGGGTGGTCGGCAGGGCTTGCTAGGCCTCAATAGTCTCGGCCCGTTTGGGGCGATCAAGGTGCCCAGCATGCTCTATGTCCTCTATTCGGTCATCTACCTGGGGATGGCCTTGATGCTGTCCGTCAGGCTCTTTGCGCGCCGAGATGCGTGAGGAGTAAGGGCTGGCATCTGGGCCTCATGAGATGTCATCTCGACAGCGCCTTGGGAGAGTCCGCAGGATGGGCACGGTCCCTGCGGCTTACCGCTTGGAAGGGCCCTGTCTGACCCGCGTGAATGCGTCATGCATAAAATCGCCACCCGCTTAACGTGCCGCCAATCATTCCTGTCATGCTGGCCGTCATCCACGGCATGGTTCCGATGGGGCCCGTTCCGCCGGCCCAGGCGATCACGGCCGCCAACAAGCCGCCGGCCGTGCCCCCGACCATGGCGGCCATGGTCCAGTCATGGTGCCAATGCGCTTCTATGGGGGCCGCCTTCCAGGTGAGGACGATCACCATCTCTCCCACCACACTCAGCGCAACGATCGGCGCACTAGGGATGACCCAGGAGAAGACGCTCCATCCGGCAGCGGCGGCAATAAATGCCGCCCCAAACCCTGGATGACGTATGCGCTCCCATCGATGTGCCACGGCTAGCTCTCTCCTCGGTCTGGATGTAGGCTAGCGTATGCCAGGCTCGGAGTTTATACGACTCCACCAGGTAGGTCGTCGGACTGCCTTCCCAGTCACGAGATGGCGTGGAAGCGCGAGAAATCCTGAACCGCTTGCCAAACCCGGGCGAAGCCCTTATAATAACAACGTCCTCGGTTTTGGGGGATGATGTAGCGGTAGCATAGGTGACTCTGGATCATCTCGCCCAGGTTCGAATCCTGGTCCCCCAGCCAATTAATTTCATATGGCCCCATAGTCTAGAGGCCCAGGACGCCGGACCCTCATTCCGGAAACAGCGGTTCGAATCCGCTTGGGGCTACCAGCCACCCACCCGCGCGGCGGGTGTTTTGCTTTTCAGCGACTAATTGCGATAGTTCGCGGATACCCTAATGTGGCGGGAGGTGTACGCATGGCAATATTGCCGTATCGACCGGAGATGCCCTTGGATTTTGGCCAATTGGCCTGGCAGAGGGCCGCCGAGGAGGCTTTGCAACGGGTTCGGCGGCGGCTGGGAGATCGCGTTGGTCTATTGTTAGGGGATCACTGGGTCCAAACGGCCGATCAGATTGTGAGCCGGAATCCCGCCCGTCCCGCAGAAATTGTCGGCTACACGGCCAAAGCAGGCGGTGAGCAGGTGGATCGGGCCGTGGAGGCAGCCTGGGCGGCCTTCGACGGCTGGCAGCGGGTGCCGGCGCCCAGCCGAGCCGCGTGCCTTTGGAAAGCGGCCGCCATGATGCGTCGGGAACGCCTTGAACTGGACGCCTGGGAGGTCCTTGAGGCCGGAAAATCCTGGCCTGAAGCCGATGCCGACGTCGCCGAGGCCATTGACTTTTTAGAGTATTATGGCCGCCAAATGATCCGGTTGGGTCGACCGGTCGCGTTGACGCCGTTGGCGGGGGAACAGGATGACGCGTTTTATATTCCGTTGGGGGTCGGCGCCGTGGTTCCGCCGTGGAATTTTCCCTTGGCCATATTGACCGGGATGTGTTCGGCGGCGATCGTTGCCGGTAATACGGTGGTTCTCAAACCGGCCAGTCCCACCCCGATCATCGCGGCCCAATTTGTCCGCATTATGCGGGAAGCGGGGGTGCCGGCCGGGGTGCTGAACTTTGTCCCCGGGGATGGCAGCGAAATTGGTGACTATCTGGTGAGCCATCCCCGTATCCGCTTCATCAGTTTTACCGGTTCACGGGATGTTGGCCTTCGGATCAACCAATTGGCCGCCCAACCCCGGCCTGAGCAGCGCTGGATTAAGCGGGTGATCGCCGAAATGGGCGGCAAGGACGCCATCATCGTCGACGAAACGGCCGATTTGGCGTCGGCAGTTCAGGGGATTATGCGGTCGGCGTTCGGATTTCAAGGCCAGAAATGCTCCGCCTGTTCGCGGGCGATTGTGGTCGAGGCGGTCTACGAAGACGTGATAGGCCGCTTGGGAGAGATGGCCAAGGGCCTTCGGATGGGACCGCCGGAGGACTTTTCGGTAGCGGTGGGTCCCGTAATTACCGAAGCGGCCCAGCATCGCATCATGCAATATATCGCGTGGGGTAAACGCCATGCACGGCTTGTGGCCGGGGGGAGGATGATCGATCACGAAACCGGATATTTTATCGAACCGACCATTTTCGGCGAGGTGGCACCGGGGTCGAAGCTCGAGCAGGAGGAGATCTTTGGCCCGGTGCTGTCGGTGATTAGGGCGGGCGACTGGGACGAGGCGCTTGCGATCGCTAACGACACCGAGTACGGCTTAACGGGTAGCGTCTATAGCCAGCGCAGGGACAGGATTGATGCCGCCCGCGAGGTCTTTCAGGTAGGAAACCTTTATATCAACCGCAAATCCACGGGAGCCGTGGTTGGAGCCCATCCCTTCGGGGGTTTTAATATGTCGGGGACCGATTCTAAGACCGGAAGTCCCGACTATCTGTTGCTGTTCTTGCAAATGAAGGTGGTGGCGGAGGCGTTTTGATGGGGAATTGGGGTGCCCATTCGTCCAAGATGCTGGCTGCGACGCAGGCTGAATGGCCTTTCGCCGAGGCAGGCATGGGGATTTTGAAAGGTTCGAGGAAAAAAGCAAAACCCGTATTGACAAACGACCATGGCGTAGCGTAGAATGATGAATTGTGACCCGGTCCTTGAAAACTATATCGTCAGGGAACCACAACGAATGTGAATCACGCGCTCGGCGAGGAAACTCGTCGGGGGCGGAGCCATGGAGAGTTTGATCCTGGCTCAGGACGAACGCTGGCGGCGTGCTTAATACATGCAAGTCGAGCGGATCGGCCCCGAAAGGGGTCGGTCAGCGGCGGACGGGTGAGGAACACGTGAGTG
>JAJZZH010000133.1 GCA_021797675.1 Bacillota bacterium
CAGCTCTTGGCGGGGTTGAACGCGGAAGATCCCCGGCATCCTGCCGATCCGAACGTACATGTCCGATTCACGCTCAGAGCCTTACGACCGTTGAAATTTTCAGTTAAACGCTAACCGGGGAAGTCTGTGTCTGCCTGGTGTTGCTGAGCCAGTTCCAACAGTTGATGCAGGCCCCGCCGCTTTTCATTGAGGCCACTGGCCACGTCGGTCAAGGCGGCGATCACCGTCCAGTGTTGTTCTCCCGCAAACGTGGTCAGACGCCCGAGTTGGCGATCAAGATTCCCGGCTTCTTGTGGTTTCTTCGTGGAGACACGCGCATACAGGAGACAGCGCGAAGCTTGACCGATTGCGGGCATCTCGGGGAGCAAAGCCTGCAAATCCGCCACCCGATAACGCCGTTGATTCGTCAAGGTTCGCATCGGAATGAGAACACCCGCCGATTCCCAATGTCGCAAACCTTCAATGCTCATGCCAATCATCTTGGCCGCCTTGCCGATACTCACGAATTGCTCGTCCATCATCTCATCACCTATGAACATGATACCATGCATTGTGATTCTTTACGAGCAATTAGTGTAGCAGTTACAACCTCCTTCTTTCGGGGGTCGCCCCCGTCTCCTCGTGAACCGTGGGCGGAGCGGTGTTCCCCATCCGCCAGCACAACGATCAAGGCGTCATCACCCGAATCAGGCGACGACAGTCCGCGCTCGGACCGCCCGGGCGGTCCACGCCGCAATCAGGAGGATCTTCCGGCGACTTTCACGCGGTGCGGGGAGATTTCACGTCCGTTTCGGTCTCTTCCGGATAGACCTGAATAGGCAATTTAGCGTCGCAGATTCTCCCCCTGCAGGGACGACGAGGTTACGAACTGCAATACCGAATAATGTACGACCTGGCGGCATATTTTTGCAACTCTTCCGACTTTTGACGTTCGGCCCCACCGGGCACGTACCGCAAGACGGATTTGACCCTGGCAGAGGGAACCGGACCATGCCTGCACCGGGGTTTGCCGCGCTAACCTACGCGGTTGGGGCTCGGACGGAGCCTTCGGGGAGCGGATGGAGAACACGCCACCGGCGTGCACCGACCCGCCCCGGCCTTGGCCGTGGGGAGTCGTCAGCCTTGCCCCAGCGCCTCATACACGATGTCGCTGCCGTTTTGTTCGAGCGCCATGGTTAGCACGCCGCCGCGCGTCAAAAGTCCGACGATGCCCACCAACAAAATCGCGGCGGCCACATAGAAGGGCACCGTCATTCCCCAACGCTGGCCGATCAGCCCAGAAATCAGCGGGGCCAGCGCGGCACCGGCCCAGCGGAGAAAATTATAGGCGCCCGAGGATATGGACCGGGAAAAGGGGGAGACCTCCATGGCCAAGGTGGTAAACAAGGCATTGGAGATACCGCAGAAAAATCCCGTGATAACGATAATGTAGAGCAAGCGTTGACCGGGCATTAACCCGGCCAGGATAAACAGAACGAGCAGCAACGGTAAGTTCCACGTCAATATCGTCACCGGATGCATGCGGCGCAGGAGCCAGTTGACGACCAGCACGGAAGCAACGGCCACCAAAATGCCCCAGAAGAAATAGGTAATGCCAAGCGTAATCGCGGCGAGATGCGGGAGCGTCAACGGTGAATAGGCCAAAATCGTAAAGAACGCGTAGCTGTACGTCAAGCCAATTAGCGAATTGGTCAGCACCGCGCGGTTGCCCAAGGCCCGGAAAATGTCCCGGGCGGTCCGTGGCTGCTCTCTGCGGGCCGGCTCCTTAACCAGCCGCCACGTAACCAGCAACGCAATCGCCATGAGACTCGCCGTGCCAAAGAACGGATCGCGCCAACTCATGCTGCCCAGCACGCCCCCTAACAGCGGACCGGACGCAATACCGAGACCTAACGCCGCTTCATAGAGCGTAATGGCCGGGCCCATGCCTCCGGTCGACAAGCCGACGATAATGGATAATGCGGTCGACGTAAAAAAGGCGTTGCCCAGACCCCAGCCCCCGCGAAATAGGGCCAGCACGCCAATCGACGGGGACAAACCCGAAGCGGTCGCAAACACCACGACCATGCCAAGCCCTAACAGCATGGTGTGTTTGCCGCCAAGGCGGGTTCCGAGGACGCCAGAAATCAGCATGGCCAACGCCATCACGGCAATATAGGTGGTAAACAACAATTCAACTTGCGAAGGTGTCGCCCCCATCGCCCGGCCGATGAGGGGCAAAATCGGATCGACCACGCCGATTCCCATAAACGCGACGAAGGTCGCGAACGCCGTCGCCCAAACGGCTGGTGGAAAATGCTTCAGTGTCATGTCCTGCCCCCTCTGGGAGAGTTCTGCGCCTTTAATTGTATCATACAACCAACTTCGCAAGGGATCTCTGGCACGCTGCGCGGGGAGCGATGGCGGCCCCTACGGGACGGTATTCCGCACAGGCCTTCCCCTCCCATCCGCGCTATGGTGTCTGCCCAGGCACAAGGTTTCCGGCTGATTACTACGCCCCAGCCGGCATTTCGCGACAGCGCAAGCCTTTCACCGTGGTATGATAGAAGCAAGTCTCAAAAGGAGTGATCCGCATCGAGACCGACACCATTGCCTACGTGGAACACGAAGTGGCGGTCCTCGTTCGCCTACTGACTGCCACGCGTCCCCATAATCCCCAGGTCGTATCCTTGGATCGTTCCGCCTACCTCATTCTCTATGAAGTGCTGCACCACCGTGGACCAATGGGCTTGCAAGATCTTGCCGATCGGCTGCAGGTGGACCTGTCCACCCTGAGCCGCCAGGTCTCTGCCATGGAAGCCAAGGGATTGTTGCAACGCCACGATGCCCCGAACGATTCGCGAATTCATCTGGTGGCTGCTACCCAGGAAGGCATGCTTCGCTTTGCGGCAATGCGCACTGCCCGTCGCGACGTCTACACCGAAATCTTGGACGATTGGTCGGAGGCGGATCGGCAACGGTTAGCGGATCAACTCGAGCGCTTAAACGAGGCCATCCGTCAATACAAGCGCCGAACTGCTCACGGCAATCCTGCGTAGCTCCACAAAAAAAGCGCCCTCCCGTTGGGGGAGGGCTGGCGTCTTAGCCCATCGCTTCGATTCGGTGGATGCCTCCGGGATTGATTCGAATGCCCGGACCCATCGTGGTCGAAATGGCGATGCTCTTCACATAGGTCCCCTTGGCCGCCGCCGGCTTCGCCTTTTGCAGGGCATCCATCAGGACCGCCAGGTTTTCTTCTAAGGCCTCCAAAGGAAAGCTGACTTTGCCGATGGGGGCATGAACGATACCCGCCGTCTCAGTTCGGTATTCGATTTTTCCCGCTTTGATGTCCTGAATGGCCCCCTTCAGGTCCATGGTTACCGTGCCCGTCCGCGGATTCGGCATGAGCCCCCGCGGGCCCAGAATTTTGCCCAACCGCCCCACCAGCGCCATCATATCCGGCGTGGCCACCGCGGTGTCAAATTCCAGCCAGCCGCTTTGGATGCGTTCCGCCAAATCCTCCGCGCCGACCACGTCCGCTCCGGCCTCTTCCGCCTCGCGGGCCTTGTCTCCCCGGGCAAATACGGCCACCCGCGCGGTTTTGCCCGTCCCGTTGGGCAACACAACCGCTCCCCGTACCACTTGATCCGAATGGCGGGGATCGACCCCCAACCGGACCGCCACTTCCACCGTTTCGTCAAACTTGACCCGGCTCATCTGGCGAGCCAGGGCCAAGGCTTCCGTGACCTCGTACAAACGGTCCTTTTCCACCTGTCCCTCGGCTTCGCGAAAGCGCTTGCCGTGCCGCATCATCAATTCCTCCTGTGGTGTTGACGGCTTCTCGGCCTCCCACCAAACTTTTACTCGGCCGCGATATCTACGCCCATACTACGCGCCGTGCCTTCGATCATACGTATCGCGGCGTCAATACCATTGGCGTTCAAATCGGGCATCTTCAGTTCTGCGATCTCCCGCACCTGATCGCGGGTCAAGGTTCCGACCTTCTTCACGTTGGGGTTGCCGGACGCGGTTTCCACTCCCAGCGCCTTTTTGATCAGCACCGCGGCAGGGGGCGTCTTGGTAACGAACGTGAACGAGCGGTCCTCAAACACGGAAATTTCTACGGGAATAATCAATCCGACCTGGCCCTGGGTTCGCTCATTGTACTCTTTAACGAAAGCCATAATGTTGACCCCATGCTGCCCGAGCGCAGGACCAACGGGCGGAGCCGGCGTAGCCTTACCCGCGGGGATCTGAAGTTTAATTACCCCAGCAACCTTCTTTGGCACAGCATTCCCTCACTTCTCGACCGCCGTGGCGACATCACGCCATTTCGGTCACCTGCGTAAATTCTAGTTCCAACGGTGTTTCCCTGCCAAACATGGATACCGTCAACCGTACTTTTCCTCGGTCGTTCAACACTTCTTCGATGCGCCCGGAAAATCCCTCGAAGGGGCCATCGGTTACCAACACTTCTTGCCCGACGGCTAGGTTGATCTTCGGCAATTCTGGAACCCCTGACAGATCCCTCCCCAGGATCATATGAATCTCGTGTTCCTGCAAAGGAATCGGTCGCGGTCCCGAACCCACGAATCCTGTAACGCCGGGCGTGTTTCGGACCACATACCAAGAATCATCGGTCATGATCATCTCTACCAGCACGTAACCGGGAAAGACCTTCTTCTTGACCAGTTTCTTCTTGCCGTCCTTGACTTCATATTCCTCTTCCATGGGGACCATGATCCGAAAAATCTTATCTTCCATCGCCATGGAAGCGACCCGGCGTTCGAGATTGGCTTTGACTTTGTTCTCATACCCGGAATAGGTATGGATAACAAACCAGTCTTTTTCCACACTCAACGCCTTCTCCCCACAAAAAATGCGTCTGGCCGGCGTCAGGTGATACGGGCTGGAGGCGCTCGGTTAGCGGATAAAATGGTTTAACCCAAAGTTGAACACGGTGTCGGCGGCCATAATGATCGCCCCCACCACGATGGTCATAAACACGACAAACCCCGTATACGAGAGAGTTTGTTTCGGTGTCGGCCACACGACCTTTTTCAGCTCGGTTTGAACGCCCTTCAGGTACCGTATTGACCGTTCGCTCGCCGACCCCGTGACGGCATTGCCTTTGGCTTGCATAAACTTTCCCCACTTTCACCCTGCTACCCAGGGTTACCGCGTCTCTCGGTGAACGGTATGGGTCCTGCACCAACGGCAATACTTCTTGCGCTCGAGCCGATTGGCGTCGTTTTTCTTGTTCTTCGTCGTCGTGTAGTTCCGCCGCCGGCATTCTCCACACGCGAGCGTAACAATCGTCCGCATCGCTATCCCCCCATGCACGCCAAAATACTATACCACGCGCGTTGTTCCCTGTCAATCCGCCGATTCCAGCCGCAATTGATCGACATACCCCTCAAGACGCATCTTCATCACCCGTATCGCCTCGGCATTGCGATCGCCCAAGACGACGTTGCAATTCAGTTTCAAACCGGCTTCGCCCAAGGTGCCTGAACCCGCCATAAAATCCGCGATCCAGTCCCCCGGGGACGTGAGCAATTCGACGAGTCGCAGCAGCAAGGCAAGCGGTTTTTGCGTCGGAAAGCCAAGGCGCTCCTTGGACGTGATCCCGATAATAGGGATGTCCCACACGTCGTCAATAGGCAATCCCCGCTTCACCACATCGTCGATGAAAATGCGGTAGGCATGCGAGCGGCCGCGCCCGTTATGCCCCCAAATCCACTCGCGCCCATTTTCGTCGGTAAACACTCTTTTGCGTTTCATTTTAATGTAAGCTTCTCGATTAACCTCCTCGGCCAGGGGAGCCATCCGACTCAAAGAGGATCGAGCCCATACCAAGATCACGTCATGCTTCGAGTTGACCCGCTGCACGGCCGGCTGCCGACGGCCTTTATAGTGCCAGACGATTTCATTGCGAAAATTCTCGTAGCCAAAGATGCGGTCGCCCATGACTTTCAGGTAGTGGCTGGCATGGTGGTCGCAATGCAACGCAAAATAACCGTTGGGCGCCACCCTGACGGCCATGGCCCTCACCGTAGCCGCCATGCTTTGGAGATATTCGTCCAGGGATGGCCAGCGGTCGCTAAAGGCCGCCCGGTCTGCAACCTGCACCTTTCTCGAATAAAACGGAGGGTCGCAATAGATTAATTGAAACTTTTGCTCTTTAGGCAACTGGGCGAGCGTTTGCTCCACCGAGCCTTCCAATATCATTAATTGACGTCCTTGGCTGCCATCCGATGGATACATTGCTTGCTGTCCCCTCCCCCGACCGCAAAAACCCCGGCACCTAGCCGGGATTGTCCGGAGCAAAAATGGAGCTCACGACCGGGATTGAACCGGTGACCTCGTCCTTACCAAGGACGTGCTCTACCATCTGAGCTACGTGAGCCAAACATGGTTGCGGGGGCAGGATTTGAACCTGCGACCTCCGGGTTATGAGCCCGACGAGCTACCTGGCTGCTCTACCCCGCGGTGGTGGATGGGGTTGGATTCGAACCAACGTAGGCGCTAGCCAGCGATTTTACAGACCGCCCCCTTTAGCCACTCGGGCACCCATCCAGCGAACCCTTACACGTCCGCCAAACGAGGACATCGTGTAACCGATTCGAGACTGATTATGCCAGGATTCCACTACGCTGTCAACCGCCGCGCGCGTTCGGTTTTCCAGACGAAAAACCGCTCGGTCATCCGTGGATCAGGGTGGTTCCGGGAAAGGCGGCACGATCACCGTCACCAAGGAGCCAATGGGGTGACAGCTGATTTCAATGCGATCGCCGGGCACCAGATAGCGGGGCGGTCGAAAACTGCGGCCGACGCCGTCACCCGTTCCGGTCGCGATCACGTCGCCCGGCAAAAGGGTCAACGATCGAGACAATTCGGTGATGGTCCGCGGAATGTCGAAAATCATATCGCGGGTGTTCATCCGTTGACGCTCTTCGCCATTGACCGTTAACGCGATCGTCAGTTCGACGGGCCAAGAGACCTCGTCGGCGGTCACAATCAACGGCCCGATGGGCCCGAATCCGTCGAGACTCTTGCCCAGAAACCATTGTTGATGTCGCTGCTGGAGGTCCCGGGCAGTGAGGTCGTTGATGAGCGTATAGCCAAAGATATGCTCCCGGGCCCGATCGGCCCGAATTCCGGATCCTCCTTGGCCAATAATGACAGCCAGTTCCGCCTCGTAGTCGAGGGCCTGGGTATTCGGGGGGGCCACCACTTCGCCGCCCGGCCGATTCCGTGTCGTCGTAGCCTTGGTGAAGAATATGGGGTATTCCTCATTGACCGAGGCGGCTACCCCTGAGCGCACGGCCTCCTGGGCGTGGCCGCGGTAATTTCGTCCGAGACAAAACACGTTGCGCCGAAACGTTATCGGAGCGTCCCACATCCTATCCCCCACAGCGCTGATCGGCACCCGTCCCTGCCCCAACCGGCGTTTCAATTCCGACAGCCAAGCCGCCGAGTCTCCGCTTTGAATGAGGGTGTCCAAAGACGTCGGCGCGTCTTCCCCCATCACATCGCGAAACCACACCAATGTCGCGGGGGATACCAACACCGCCGGCTCACCGGGCATATCCGCGCTGCGTTGTAACATCGCTAGTTTCATCGTTTTCGTTGCAGGCGGCGGCACGCCGCCATTCCTCCCTGGGGTTGCGGTCGCTCAACATCGTCCCGCGGCGCTTAATAATATTAATCGTATCACAACCCGCCGGGATGGGCGCGATGCTGACACGCCTGACGAGAATACTTGCCAGTTTTTGGCTATCTCGGCTACGGAAGCAGGATATTTCGAGCCTGATTGCGAATAGGTATTCCGTGTAATCGATCACGTCAAGGCATTAATACTCTAATCGATAAAATCGGCGGACGGGACAAGCCCCCGCCAAACGACACGTATGGTAGGAGCGATGCGATTCGAAAACCCACGGCGGACGGCCGAGGAAACGGTTTCGGTCATAGGCCCCACGGCTAAAGCCGGGGTATCGCGGCGAAATTCAGATGCAGGTCCGGTTTTGGGTCGGAAAGCCCGCCAGAGCGCTATGACCCGCCGCTGCACCAGAGCTGACGGATGCGGTGTACACCGGGAAATGCGGCAAGTTCCTGGCCTGTGGCCGGCGGTGAAGGGTGAGCGGGGGTGCAATGAGCAGTGCTGCACCCGCCTTTCCCAAGGTTGGCGAGGAGCGTCCCCGGGAGAGTCCGCTCGGGAACGACACCGTGCCTTACCGGCGGGGAGCAAGCCCCTCACGGCGGGCCACCACACCGAACCAAGAAAGAACGCGGTGCCCACCCCAGGAATAAATCCAGCGGCCTGCCCGGGGTGGGTTCGGTGAGGGGATTTCCCTAGGGCCGCGGGTGTCCGGCAGCCAACATCGGAGCCGCGGTTCACGCCTACCGGGCACCAAGCAAGTCCTTGGCCCCGTTCGCTGTCGGATACGCCTCCAGCATCCGGTCGGCGTCTTCCTGGCAAGCGTGCCCCGCGCCTACGCGCTGGGTCTCGAAAATTCAACAGGCAGGAGGCTCGGGAATGTTGCGTCCCCCACGGTTTAAATTTGCCAGCGGCACCTGGGCAGTTTCCGTTGGCCTAATCGCCAGTGGTTGGTTGTTTGCCCTTTCTTTACCCGCTCGGGCCGAGGTTTCTCCCTTGGCGGGCATCGCGCATCTCGGCACGCGCGCCAAGCCCTTGCGGGCAGAAGAATTCGGCTTGCTCACCCACCGCTCGCGGTCAGGACAAAAGACGGCCAAGCCCGGAAACTCCCTGACCCACGCACGCCGCCGTGACTCCTTCCGAGCCCTCGGTCAGGTTAAAGGGTCTATGCAGGGGGTGCGCTCCCAACTCGGATGGTTGAACGAGAACATTATTGCCCAGGCCCAAGTCATCCGAAACAACCGCGTGCAGCTAGCGAAATTGCGCCATACGATTTTGGTCGATCAAATCACCCTGCAGCAAACCCGCCTGCGTTATCGAAATAATAACCTGGCCTTGGTCCAAACGAAGCAGCATCTGCGCGCCCATTTGGAGGTCTTTGATAATGAATTGCAATTTATCGAGCAGCACGGTAACGTATCGTATCTCTCGGTGTTCGTCAAGGTTCACAACTTTTCTCAATTTGTCAGCCGCCTGTTCTTGCTGGTTGAGGTTGGTCAAACACTGGGTCACCAGGTGCGCATCGTGCAGGGGATTGAGCATCGGCAAAAACTCTTGCGGACCAAGCTCTTGCACTCTCTCCACCACATCCAACGGCTGTCGACGGGCCTTCGACGTCAAGCCGCCGTACTCCAGGCGGCGAATCAGCACGATCTCGCCCACCAGGTCGCACTGACCCGGCTCCGCGCCCAAGCTCTTCAGGCGCTGCATCACAGCATGACCGAATCCATGCACTGGCGTACCTTGTGGAAATCGCGCCCTCACTTGCTCGCCACCCTGTCCGCCCGTTTGCACACAATTAATCAGGCGCTGGCGAATTTGATCAGCGCGGCCGACAGCGGGGCCATGGGCCGCCATCAGTTATACCAGTCGCTCTATCCCTTGGTGGCCCCGATTGCCAAAACGTTCGCCTTGCGCACGTCGCTCGTGATGGCCATTATTACCGAAGAATCGGGCGGGCAGCAAACCGCAGTCAGTCGGACCGGAGCCATCGGTCTCATGCAGCTAGAACCGGGCACCGCCCGCTGGCTGGGCATTGATCCCTACAATCCCAAGACCAATGTCCTTGGCGGCTGCCTCTACCTACACCAATTGTTGCAACTCTTCCATGGGCGTCTGGGCTTAGCCCTGTCGGCGTATAACGCCGGCCCCCAGGGCGTGATCCGTACGCAATCGGTACTGCCCGCTACCCGGATCTACGTCTCCCAAGTCCGTGCCCTCTATCAGACCTATCAAGCGATGGTGTATACCCCGACCCCTTTGCCCATCGCAACCAAGAAACCGCCAACCCGTGCCGCGTCGCCACCAGCGCCCCCCACACCGGTTGTGAAAAGCTGGGGCTTCATCCGTCCTTGGGGGCCGTAGTTGTCTGGCGGCGCGGGGATTCCTCGGCGGCGCGCCAAAGACACCCTGGCTCTGCACTAGGGTGTCTTGGTTGCTTCGCGACTGGGTTACAGACGATTGCGATTCGCCATTTGTTGCTCCGCCATTTCAATCATCTTACGGACCATCTGGCCGCCTACGGCTCCACAATCGCGGGAAGGCACGTCTCCCCAGTACCCTGAGTCGACGAGATGATCGAGTCCCAGTTCCCGGGCCACCTCGTATTTAAACTGGTCGAGGGCGCGCGAGGGCACCAGGGGACGATTGCCAGACATGTTTCCACGAGCCATTTGCATCACCTCCTCGCTGACGGGAATTGCGGATAGTGTGACCGTTAGAGGAAATTACTATCCTCCGACCGACGTCATAATTTTCTCCATGGGCTCGGACGGAAAATAGTGTTATGGTAGAAAGCGCATTCCAAAACGAGTCTGCAGGGAAGGTGACAGCATGGAATTACGAGCGGTCGTGGTCGGCTGCGGAGGCATTGCGCAGGGAAAGCATCTCCCTGCGTTGGCCAAGATCCCCGACGTACAGTTGGTCGGCTTTTGCGATTTGGTCCGCGAGCGCGCAGAAAAGGCCGCCAAGGAATACGGAATCGACGGCGCGCGGGTATCCACGGATTACCGGGAAATCCTTGACATGGACGCTGACATGGTGTATGTGCTTACCACCAATAACGCCCATGCAGAAATCACCATCGCCGCGCTCCAAGCCGGCAAGCACGTCATGTGTGAAAAGCCGATGGCGATTTCCAGCCAACAAGCCCAATCCATGGTCGACGCGGCTCACGCCGCCAAAAAGATCTTGGCCATCGGTTATCAGAACCGGTTTCGCCCCGATGTTCAGTACCTTAAGCAGCTCTGTGAAGCCGACGAGTTCGGCCATATCTACTTTGCTAAGGCGCTGGCCGTGCGCCGCCGCGCCGTCCCCACCTGGGGCAGTTTTCTCTCGAAAGCCAAACAGGGCGGCGGGCCCCTCATTGACATCGGCACCCATGCTCTCGACCTGACCCTGTGGATGATGAACAATTACCGTCCCCGCTCCGTCATGGGCACCAGCTACCGGGAGCTGGCCGACGAACCGCACCCGGCCAACACGTGGGGGACGTGGGATCCCAAGGAATTCACGGTCGAGGATTCAGCCTTCGGTTTCATTCAAATGGAAAACGGTGCCACCATCATCCTAGAGTCGAGCTGGGCGCTGAACACGCTTCAGGTGGGCGAAGCCAAGACGGTGCTCTGCGGCACCAAGGCGGGTGCCGATCTGTTGGATGGGTTGCGCGTCAACGGTGAGCGCCTGGGGCGCCTGTACACCTTCCAGCCTGATCTCAAAACCGGTGGCGCCGCGTTTTTCACGGGTAACACGGATCAAGATGCGGGGACAGCTGAGGCGTTGAACTTTGTCGAGGCGGTCAAAGGAGAAGCCGAGCCGGTGGTCAAGCCGGAAGAGGCCCTGATGGTGACCCGCATCCTCGAGGCCATTTATCAGTCGGCGGAATCTGGCCAACTGGTGTCCATGCACAACGCCTAACCGCCTCAAATCGGAGCGACGCCTGCCTTTCGGCGGGCGCCGCGCCAATCTCTGCGCAAATCCTCAAACCGCTTGGCCAACCCGTCCGCCATTAGCCCTGGGAATCGGCCGATGCCGACGCTATGGGCGCCGACCAGCCGAATTTCGGGGCTGGTCCCGATCCAGGGGCCGCCCAGCGGACGGCGTTTCGCAAGACTGTCCGAATCTCTGAACGATAGTAGGTGGGAAAGGCCTCATGGCCGGGCCGAAAATAGAAGATACGGCCCCGGCCGCGATAAAAGCCGGCACCGCTGCGAAATACTTCCCCGCCGGCGAACCAACTGATGAAGACAAGTTCCTCAGGATCAGGAATGTCAAACACCTCTCCATACATTTCCTCTTGCGGCAAGTCGATCCATAGAGGCAAATCGTCGGCCACCGGGTGGCCCGGATTCACGACCCAAATTCTTTCCGGTAACCCGTCTTCCCGCCATTTGAGGTCGCACGTTGTTCCCATCAGCCGCCGGAAAATTTTCGACATGTGGCCCGAGTGGAGCACCACTAGCCCCATGCCTTCGAGCACGCGGCGTTGGACGCGATCGACGACGTCGTCGGCAACCTCTTCATGCGCCAGGTGCCCCCACCACGTCAAGACGTCCGTCCGCGCTAGCACGTCTTCGCTGAGCCCATGTTCCGGCTCGTCAAGCGTCGCCGTGCGAACGTCAAAATAGGGATCCAGTCCCTCCTTAATCGCCATGTGGATGCCATGAGGATACACCTGCTGAATTTCCGCTTGATTCCGTTCGTGTCGGTATTCGTTCCACACCGTGACGCGCGTCATGATTGTAGCCTCCCTGCTGTTCGACCCCCCGGTGCCTGCCACTGAATGGTTGCCTATGTTCCGCGGCCAAGGGGCCCCGTGACGAAGCCAAAGGCTCGTCGGGCCACCTATGGCGCGTTGATGGATCGCGATCCACGCCCCTATTATATCCGAGCCTTGCGCACCATCCGGCAACGCCTCAGCAAAGGAAGGGGCTAGCGCAGGGAGATTCCCGCCACCGACGGCAAGCTTCCATCGGCATCAAAACAGATGGGCTCCCACGGGCCGTGCGGTGTCAGCCCGAGTCGATCCGCCTCATCAGCCAATCCCTCCGAAATCGCGAATTCCTCGACCGACAAGGTGTCTCGGATGACGACCACCCGGCCTTGTGCGGGGGTTCGCCCGTTAATCGCCCGAATGGCGGCCTCAACGGCTTGTCGGTCGTTTTCCAGCACCATCGGAATGCGCGCCCCGGCAAGTTCGGTGGAGGTCAGCCCATTGAGATAGGTCTTTTCCCAGTCGATGGATTCAAACAAATGGCGGGGAATCGTATCGGCGGCGCCCACTCCAATGGCGTTCCCGTGCGTTTCGGGAGTCAGGTTGAGCACGGTCAGCCGCGTCGCCTCTAGTCCTCCCGTAGCTGCCCGCGAAATCCAACGACCGGTGACATTGGGGTCCATTCCGGACCCGGACAGGTTCTTTCCCAACCGCCCCACCACCAACAGGTCCACGTGTTGAAAAGGCAGGCGTGCCATCCATTCGCGTGCTTCGTCCAGCAATGCGCGCTCTTCGGCGAGCATCAGAGCCTTAGGCAGGACTCGGATGCGTGCCGTCTCTTCCCGGCCGTTTTCGACCACCGCCACCCCACACGGCACCGGTACACGCCGCAAAAGGAGTTCGCCCGCCTCGGGCAATACGCGGTGAAATTCCGTGAATCCTCGCCGGTGGACCGAGGCGGCTCCCACGTGCTTGCCGAATCCGATCACCAGCATCTTGCAGAGCCCGCTTTCGTGCGGACCATGGAAATCGGTATGGGGTTTCACCCGATTAATGGGAATCACCCCGTCCCGAGACAGTGCGGCCCGGCTAAAATATAATGGCGTGCCGTCATTAAGTCGGGCCACTTCCTCCACCGCCATGTCGTCATCGATGGCCACGCCCATCGTCGCCTCCGTAATGCCCAACGCGGCCAACACTTCACGCTGCCCAGCCGCGGTGGCCCCCCCATGGGAGGCCATGGCCGGAATGATGACCGCGTCTGCCCCTTCGGCGCGGATCAAGTCGATGACTTGCTTGACGATGAGCGCGATGGATCGAATCCCCCGGCTGCCGACCCCCAGGGCATACGTTTTGCCCGCCTTGATCTCCGTCCTGACGGTCGGCCACTGATCGACCACCGCCCGGGCCGGATCCACTTCCTGAAGCCCCTTCATGACCTGCGTGACTCTGCGAAATTGTGGCCAAACGGTGGCTTCGCCTTCAATGCGGAGATTCCACAAACCATTTGCCTCCCTACCCAATTTTTCTGTCGCTTGAGGACCGTAGCATACGATAGATGCATTGGGAATTGGCGCGTGCCGCACCTAACCGTTCTTTCGACGCGCCTGATGTCCGATGGCCGACCCATTTCCTCGGCCACGGCCAGCTGACCGTCGACGCCCCAGGCCCTTTCGGTTTCGCACCGAATCTATTGTACAGGATCTTCGATCCGGGTGGTCCGTGGGATTGCTCCCATCGCCCCACATGGCACTCCGATCGCCGACTGAACGCGACCGTCTTGATGACGTCGGCTGGCCTTCGGCCAGGTGCCATCGACACCCGTTTGCCCAGGGACGCTGGAAGCCCGTGGTCATGAAGTCCCGCGTCCGACGGATGCTGGGGGCCAACGATCCAACCCCCATCGAGAAACCGCTTGCGCGTCTAGTCGAAATCCTCGCCTTCAAGTACACTGGGATGTAGTGACAGGCACCGCCAGTATTCACCGGTTGGCCGGTGTCATGGGGTGTCAAGCGCGAAATCGCAACGCTCGTTAGTCTCTGCGCTTGCAAGGGAGCCGCTGAGGCCAACAAGCTGGCCGAACCCCCAGGCTCTATCGACCACTACTGTTAAAAGGATCTGGCAGGCGAGTCAGGGGGACCCGCCGCGAGGATTCCAGAGCGGAACCTCCGCCACGCACTGATGATGAACGACAATCTCTATTCGGAGCACGAACCAGCCAATACGCGGATCAATGCGCTCAACGGAGCTGCCCAAGCGATCGCCCTCAATCTGGTCAATCCCTTTCTCGGCATTGACTTGATACGTTTGGGCTCCAACAATTTCGAGCTGAGTTTGTTGACCGCCTTGCCGCCGTTGGCGGTAACGGTTACCACGCTGCTCGGCGCCCGCTTGGTGGCCAGGACGCCCAGCGCCCATCGCGCGGCGGCCAAGCTCTTCTTCCTCGCCCGAACGTTTCCCCTCGCCTTCCTAATCGTCAACGGGATGCCGCACTCGCCGTGGCAGCCAATGCTGATGGTCATTTTGATTGGGGCCATGAATATTCCCATCGCCGTTGCCAACCTCACCTGGCAGGCGATGATCACCGCCCTCTTCACCCCCCCGGCGCGTACTCGGGCGGTCGGACTGCGCAATGTGGCCACCAGCATTGCAGGTATCATCACCTTGCTTTTGGCCGCCTTGGTCATGCAGAAGAACTCGGGAAACGTGGGCTACCTTTACGTCTTCGGTGCCGCGTTGGTAGCCGGCATGGTCGAAGTCTTCTGGTTCTTGCGGCTGCGCGGCGACCCGCCCGTACAGACGGCGCCCCCTCAATTCGGTGCGGCTTTACGCCGCATATGGGCCTACGCCGACTTCCGGCGCTATGCCTTGGCCGGCATTCCCTTTTACCTGGGCTGGTTGATGGCGCAGCCGCTCTTCGTCCGTTACCAGGTCTCCTATGCGGGTGCGACCAACGCCTGGATCGCCCTATTCGCGGCGACCAACGCCCTGTTCAGCGCGATCACCACGCCGCTATGGGGAAGAGTTGGCCACCGGGTGGGGGCGCAGTACGCCCTCCCGCTGGCTTGTGCCCTGTTGTCATCGGTCCCCATGATTTACGCGCTGAACCTCGGCCTGCATGGCATTTTGCTTTCCAACGTGCTTGGCGGAGCTTTCGGTGCCGGAGTGAACATGTTTCTGTTGATCCGGTTGATGGAGGTCGCCCCGGTTGATGACCGCATCTTTGCCATTGGCCTGGCTAACACCCTGATCGGAACTGCAGGCGTCGCCGGCCCCCTGCTCAGCGTGGTGCTGCTCCACTACCTCCCTATTCCCGGTGTTTTCTGGATCCCCACCGCATTGCGTTGCTTTGGCGCGGCCGCTTTCTTGGCCACCATCCGGCCGGGGATCCGACGGCCCGTCCTCCCCCACTCTTGTACCGGCGGCAGCGCGTGACGGAACCATCAACGAGCTGGGCTCAGGGCAGCATTTCGCTGATGCTGAGCCGATGGTGAATCCGCCGGATCGCCTCACCGAACAACGGAGCGACCGAGAGGACTTCGATTTTGTCCGAGAAGGCTGCCGGCTGATTTTCGACGGTGTCGGTAATAAATAACTTGGCAATCGGGCTCTGGTCAATCTTGTCTACGGAGCTCTGGGTCAACACCCCGTGCGTAACGGCCGCATAAACGCCTTGGGCTCCCCGCTCCATCACCGCTTCCGCCACGTGCGTCAACGTGCCCCCTGAGGCGACGAAATCATCGACGATAACGATCATTTTGTTCCGTACTTCCCCAATGATTTGCAACACGAGGGAATTCTCCGCATGATCGCGGCGTTCCTTGTCGGCGACGACGATGGTGGTTCCCAGGCACGACGCGTAGCGCCGTGCCTGTTTGGCAAACCCGACGTCGGGCGAAGCTACCACCAGATTTTCCAATCCCAAGGATTGAATCCGCTCGCAGATCACCGGCAAGGCGTAGAGATTGTCAACCGGTTTGCGAAAGAAGCCCTGAATCTGCGGCGCGTGGAGATCCATCGTGACCACCCGATCAGCCCCCACCGCCTCGATGGCGTCTGCACACACCCGCGCTCGGATGGAGACCCGCGGTTCATCTTTTTTGTCCCCTTTAGCATAGCTAAAATAGGGAATCACCACGGTGACCGAATCGGCGCCCGCGCGTTTGCAGGCGTCAATCCAAAACAGCAATTCCATGAAATGGTCATTCGTAGGGAAAATGGTTGACTGAACAAGATATACGGGCTGGCCCCGGACGTTTTGCAGAATCCGCACGAACGTGTTGCCGTCCGAAAATTGCAAGGTTTCGTTTTGTCCAGGGCGGATGCCCAAATAATCGCAAATCCGTGACGTGAGCCGTAAACTCCCCCGACCCGCAAACACCAACATCGGTGCTGGTGAATACGTGCTCATCTCCCCCCTCCTTCCCCGACCACCCGGAATGGGTTCCACTTCCCCCTAGGGTACCGGTCGATGGGACGCAAAGCAGCCGCTGCCCGCGCCTGCGCAGGTCGCTTACCGATGGGGCAGCGCATCGGGATGCATCGGCATCGCCGGCGGGCGTTCCGGACGGCTGAGGATGTCCTGGTGACGCCCTGTTTGGGAAGAAACCAAAAGCGCCTCCATGACCTCCAAGACATGCTGGGCAATGACGCCATCAGCGCGGGCCATACGGTTTTCGGCAACCGCCGCCGCCAAGTCCACCGCCCCCAGACCGCGGGCGTTTTCGGTTGGGCCCGCCAGCAGCGGCACGGAACTCCATTCCCGGGCGTCAAATCGCCGGATTTCCACGGGTCCGCCGAACGTATTGGGATCGGGCACGGACAAGGTGGCTTCACTGCCGTAGATCTCGATCCGCGGCAACCGCGCATGCCAGACGTCGAAACTGGTGATCAGGGTCGCCACCGCCCCGGTGTGAAACTCCAAACTGCCGGCGACATGCGTGGGCGTGCGCACGGTAATCCGTTCTCCGCGGTGAGGCGCACTGCCGATGAGGCGCTCGGCGAAGGTCTGGACAGCGATGGAGGTCACGCGGCGCACCGCGCCCATCAATTGGAACAAAGCGCTGAGATAATACGGCCCCATATCAAACAGGGGCCCACCCCCAGGCTGGTAGAAAAATTCCGGATCGGGATGCCAGTTCTCATGACCGTGGCTGGTCATGAAAGCGGCCGCGGCCACCGGCTCGCCAATCCAACCGTCATCAATCATCTTGCGAGCCGTCTGGATGCCCGCCCCGAGCACGGTGTCGGGGGCGGATCCGATGCGGCGTCCCTGGCCTTGGCTAACGTCGATCAACCGGCGTCCTTCGGCAGCGGTAAGCGCCAAAGGCTTTTCCCCGTATACATGCTTACCCGCCTCCAGCGCGGCCAGGGAGACGGCGCCGTGCGCGGACGGCACGGTGAGATTGATCACCATGTCAATCGTGGCGTCCGCCAACAACTGGTCGACGGAAAGCGCCTTGACCTCATACTGCGCCGCCTTCGCCTGGGCCCGCTCCGGAATTTGGTCAGCCACCGCGGTGACCTGCATGTGCGGCACTCCCGAAAGATTCTTGAGGTAAATATCACTGATATTGCCACACCCAATAATTCCCACCCGCATCATCGACCTGCCTCCTCTGCTCTTCGGGTGGCGAACAGCATCCCCCGGCGCATCAGCGTCCGTATCGGTTCCTGGCTTACAATTTCCGGACTGTGTCCGAGCGAACAATAAAATACGCGACCCTGACCAAAGGTCTTGGTCCACGCTACCGGCATGACCACGTCAGCAAATCGCGTGGTCGCCAGGACCTGATTCGCGGGATCGACCAACATATAATATTGTTCGGTCACCACCGTGAAATCCTTCATGCCTCGCGTCAATGGATGGGATGGATCGACGATATGCACCGAATAGGGAATTTCTCCACCCGGATGGCCCATGAATTGGCCGCCTACCATCCATTGATATGCCAGCCGGCATCGAAAGGCATCGCCCATCCCCCCGTGCAGGCCGGCGATCCCGGTACCCGCGCGCACCGCCTGAGTCAAAGCCGCCAATTCCGCATCGCCAATTTCGCCCATCGTCCAATTAGGAACCAAGAGATCCACCGATGCTAATCGTTCGGAGTCAGCCAAGACGTCCAAACGGTCAAAGCTCTCCACCGCAAATCCCTCGCCGCGAAGTTCTTCGGCGACCATGGCCCCCACCTCCTGGGGGCGATGGCCTAGCCAACCCCCGTTAAAAATCCATGCTCGGCCCGTACGCACTACGCACCCCCCATTTCCCCAACTGAGCTCGACTGCGTCAAGCCATGGCGCCATTTTACCTCCTTATCGGGGGGATCGCGGCATCTTTTTCTTTGAAATCCGAGCGACTTCCCGCGGCTGGATCGCCCCGAAACCGCTCACCCGTGGCCCGACGCCCTCGACAGCGCCGGCTGGGCTACCACGTGCGGGAATGTTTCCCCGAACTTCAATGATCGCAGCGACCCATATTTCGGTATAATGGAGGTGGAAACTAAACTCATCAAATGGTGCTAGGGGTGCCTTGAGGCTGAGAAGCGGCTGGACCGCCGCTAACCCTTTCAACTCGACCTGGGTAATACCAGCGGGAGGAAAGTGCCGAGACAGAAATTCAGCCTTTCTGCGCAATACGTGGCGAGGCTTTTCTGTCGTGACCCACCCCTCACCCTTTGCCACCTGAGGAGGGTGAGATGAATGAAGTGGAATCTCCGTGATATCGTCATTACGGCGGTCTTAGCGACGGCCTGTGGAGCCATCTATCTAGCCTGGGATCTCCTCTATAAATTCTTGCCGACGGGACTTAGTCCCGTGGCCGCAGCCAGTTTTAACGGCTTGTGGTGGATCGCCGGCGCCATTGTGCCCTACATTATCCGCAAACCTGGAGCGGCTTTGCTGGCCGAGTCGATTGGCGGTTTTGTGGAATTTGCCCTCGGCAGTCCTTACGGAATCCAGGCCTTTACCATCGGCATCGCGCAGGGCCTGACTATCGAGATGGGATTTGCGCTTGGCGGCTACAAGCGTTACGGTCTGCCCTGGATGCTGTTCGCCGCATCGTTGGGAACCGTAGGCAACTACGTTTACTCCTATTTTTATTACGGCGTCAATCAATACACGGCGCTCGAACAGATTGGGTATTTTGTGGTCACGCTCATCAGTGGCGCCGTCTTGGCCGGACTGCTTTCCAAGTGGGTGGGTGACGCGCTGAAGCGCACGGGAGTTCTCCGCAACTTTGAAATTTCCCGGTCGACAGCGAGTTCTCGATGATCCAGGATGTTTCCCTCCGACGTGACGACGCGGCCGCTTCCGATCAGCGTCAGGCTCCCCGTTCCGGGGAGCCCCCGCTGGTTCGCTTGCATCAGGTTTCGGTGACGTATTCCGAGAACAGTCCGCCCGCCTTAAACGCGGTGGATTTTGCTCTTGCCCGCCATGACGCGGTCCTTGTCATCGGTCCCAGCGGCTCAGGCAAGTCGACCCTTGCCCTATTGCTGGCGGGATTAATCCCCGATTCCGTCGCGGCCACGGTGACGGGAGACGTGGAGCGGGATCTCCAGTTGCTTCAGCCCGGTGCAGTCGGCATCGTTTTCCAAGACCCTGAATCGCAGTTTTGTCAACTGACGGTGGACCAGGAAGTGGCGTTTGGCTTGGAGAACATCGGATACGCCCCGGATGGCATGCCGCCAGTGATTAAGGATGCGTTACAGGCCGCCGGTCTGAGTGTAGAGCTGGATACTCCGGATTACGCCCTTTCGGGCGGCATGCAACAAAAATTGGCTTTGGCGGCCGCCCTGGCCCCAAGCCCTCACCTGCTCATCTTTGACGAACCGACCGCGAATCTCGATCCCGAATCTACGGGCCAGGTGTTTTCGCAAATTGCCCAGTTGGTCCGTGACCGGCACAGCGTCGTGGTGATTGAGCATAAGTTCCGACCGTTGCTCGACATCATACCGCGGGTCGTACTCTTTGATCACAACGGACAGATTCACCGAGATGGCCCCACCCCCACCGTGATTCACGAGGAATGGAGGTGGTTGGTTCGCCAGGGATTGGTTGAAGAAACGCCCGATATCCTCGCGGACCATCGCCCCGCGGTGACCGGCCCCCAACTGCTGGCAGCCGACCAGGTGCGCTTCACCTATGCTAGCCGCCGCCAAGCACGTCAGCTGACCCGGAATCATATCCCCGTCACGTATGCCTTGGAGGACATTTCGATCGCCATCCGAGGCGGGGAATTGGTCGCTATCGTGGGCCCCAACGGGTCGGGGAAATCGACCTTACTCAGCTTGCTAGGCGGTCTACGTTCCCCTTCGGCCGGCGTGCTGAGGCGACCCCAGCCTCGCCCCGGCATCGCCGTGCCGGTCGCCTTCGGGTTTCAAAATCCGGAGTATCAGTTCATCTTTGAGCGCGTTGGCGATGAATTGGCGAACCGCTATATCGAGGGCGCCATCCCGGAGAACGTCCAACGACTGCTCGAAACATTTTCCTTGCAAGGTCATGCCTACGATAGTCCCTTTGCCCTGAGCCAGGGTCAAAAACGCCGACTTTCGGTGGCCGTCATGATCCGGGACTCGCACGACGCGTATCTCCTCGACGAGCCCACCTTCGGTCAGGATCAGGCCACCCAGCGCACCATTATGCAACATTTACTGGCGCTCGCCGCAGACGGTCGGGCCGTGGTAATCAGCACCCACGACATGGACCTGGTGTACCGCTATGCCACCCGCGTCGTCGTCCTCGTCGACGGACACATCCGGTTCGACGGAACTCCGCAGGCGTTATCCCAAAATGCTGACATCCTGCGAGAGGCCAAGCTGACGGTGTCCACCGAAGCAAACTCCGCCGGCGCCGGGACACCGCAGATACCGGACCGACCTTCGCGCTTTATTCAGGTCGACCGGCGCCAAGCCCTCTCGCCCATCGGTCGCCTGAACCCGGGATGGAAACTGATCACCACCGTCAGTGCGATGATCGTAGCCATGATGGCCCACACGGTGCTGCAAGGCGTGCTGCTGGTTGCGCTGCCGCTTTGCTTGCTGTGGGCGGGGGCCCGGCTAACGGGTCTGCAGATCGCCAAGCGCATGGCCCCTTTCCTCGGGTTTTTCGTCCTGTATACCTGGACGCTCACCGCGTATTCGCGGGTTGGTCCCCATACTCCCACGCTGTACTGGCTATGGTTTCGCCTGAGCTGGACGGGTTTTCTGAGTGGACTGGTGCTGGCTTTGCGAATGCTGGCCTCCGTGGCATTTGGCGTGTTATACGTCTCTACGACCGACGTTACCCAACTGGTCGTCAGTCTCACCCGAAACTTTCACGTCCCGCCCAAATTCAGCTACGGAAGTCTGGCCGGTATCCGTATGTTTCCGTTTTTTGAACAAGAGTGGACCAAAATACGCCAAGCCCGCATGTTGCGTGGTAAAGAGATTCAGCGCTCCCGATGGACCCGGATCATCACCTATGCGTTGCCCCTGTTGACGCAGGCCATCCGCGTCGGCGAGCGTGTGGCGGTGGCCATGGAAAGCCGCGGATTTCGGAAAGAGGTTGCCGTCGCTCCCAAGGCTCGATCCTACTACCTCGACACGCCGGTCTCGCTGTGGGACTTTTTCTTCTTGGCCATCGTGCTTGCCGCTTCAATTCTGGCGATTCAGATCTGACCGAGGCACTTTGGAGACGCTGAGAAACGCCCTGTTGACCACGCTGCCACCTTTCTCGAAAACGGGGCGGACGACTTGCCGATGGCCAAGCCCGCCTGGACCAGACGCAGATTGTCGCGGCGGATAACGCCGGGCGTGATTCCTGCCGAAACGACTGGGCCGTTTTTTTGACGATCCGGCGCGCGTGGTCCCTATCTCGATCGACGACGTCGGAGTCAACCCAGCAAAAATCCTAGCGGCCGCGCAGTTCCCGACCCCACCGGCGCCGTCCACTCCATCGGCGACCCCGCTCGAAGGTCGCGCCATGCCGGGCGCTCGGATGGCGGTCCAAGTCGTCGCCGTGGGCCAGCGGTTCCTGCGGGTGACCATCACCGCCTCGCGCTTGGCTTGGAGGCGGCTTTGGGCGGCCATCGCCGGCGAGTCGGCGGAGCCCGCAGTGCGGGCCTCGAGCCTGGCCCGCCCAGAACGGAAATGATGCAGGTTGACGATTTTCCGTCGAGGCCCGTTGCATCGTCGTAAACCATTGCGTATAATGAACTGCGACAAAAAAGTCATGATACAAGAGTCGTATCTTGATCGGGCCAACACCATGCCACAGTGCTGGTCAAGGCCGTCGGCAATGGTCGACGGTGGTGCTTGGTCTGCCCATTCACCGATTAGGGAAGATAGGTCTTGAGAAGATAGGTCTTGAGAAGGTAGGTCTTGAGAAGGTAGGTCTTGCGATGCCAGAGTTCCCCAGTCCGATTACCTCAGCACTCATGCTGATAGCGCCTTTGCCCTCACTCCTGGCAGGTCTGGTGGTAGGCATCCGTGCCGACCGTCACCCCCGACGCATGAGGGGATGGACCATGCGGGCCGCTGGGATCGCTTTGGTGGGTGCGGTCTTGGCGGCAGGGACCTATTTCATGGGCATGACCGACTCAAAAACCTACCTTTCCGTACCGTTGCCAGCCAAACTGGGCCTGCTAGGGATCCGTGCCGAGGTTAACCCTCTCACCGTGTTGATGCTGTTGCTGGTAGCTTTGGTCGGGATGATCGTCGCGCGCTATGCGGCTACGCATCTGATTGGCGACCCCCATGAAGGACGTTTTCATCGGTGGCTCAGTCTCACCCTGGGGTCATTCTTCATGCTCATCTCGTCTGGCAATCTCTGGGAGTTCCTGATCTTTGGGGTCGCCACCAGCCTGTTCCTGCACCCGTTGCTGGCGTTCTATCGCGAACGCCCCGTCGCGGTGCTTGCCGCCCGGAAGAAATATCTGCTCCAGCGGATTGCGGATGCCAGCCTGTTTGCGGCCTTCGTGCTCATCGCCCGCACCCTGCATACGTCGCAATTCGCCGGCATCGCCCCCGCACTCGCCGGGATCCATGGATCGCTGCCGGTATCCTTGCAGATAGCTAGCGGGCTCCTCGTTTTGAGTGCGGTCCTCAAGAGTGCGCAATTTCCATTCCATGGCTGGTTGGTTCAAGTGATGGAAGCGCCGACACCGGTATCGGCGTTGTTGCATGCCGGAATTATCTACACCGGCGCGTTTTTGCTGCTGCGCGTGGCTCCCCTCATGTCGCGAGTGGTGTGGACCGGGGATGCGTTGGTGCTGATGGGACTGGTTTCCGTCGCCACAGCTGCTCTGATGATGATGACCGCGACGAATATTAAGGGGTCCCTTGCCTATTCAACCTGTGCACAAATGGGTTTCATGCTGATGGAATGCGGGCTTGGCCTCTACAGCCTGGTGTTGTTGCATATTGTCTCGCACTCGGTCTACAAGGCCCATGCGTTCCTCTCGTCGGGTAGCGTGGTCGACCATTTCCGCGTCCCGGCGTTACCGACGCTACCCCGTACCGCGACCCTGTGGAAGACGGTAGGAAGCCTGAGCATTGCGGCACCGCTAGTCATCGCAATAGGAGTCGTTTTTGGGGTACCGTTGCTCCAACCGCCCCGGTGGATGGTTATGGAAATCATCCTGACGGTGGCTGTCGCTCACTTCCTGCTGCAAGCGCTAAACCTGGGCAAACGTGCCGGGAGAGGGTTCCTCTGGACGCTCATCGGCCTCAGTGCGCTGATTTCCACGGCCTATTTCGGCCTGAACATCCTGTTTACCACGCTATGGGGCACAACGTTGCCCGCGACCCAAGGATCAGCGGGGGTGGTCCATGATGGGCTTTGGGGACTGATCAGTTTGGTGTTTGTGGGTTTCCTGCTGGTGCAGCAGATGCTGCCTTGGATCCTGCGTCGCCCACTTGGGCAGGCGATCTATGTGCATCTTTACAACGATCTGTACCTCGACATGATCTTCACTCGGTTGGTCCGGAGATTCGGGCCGCCCAACCCGGCGGAAGCATTGCCGCCCGCCGGCGAAGATCAATTCGGGGAGATGATATCATGACCCTCATGGAGGCAGACGAATCGCACCTGATGGAGAACGTGGAGGCAGCCTGCCGGCGTATTGCGCCGGCGTGGCCGCTCAAAAATTTTGTCGCGGTGAACCCGTATTTTGGTCTCCGTCATCAATCGTTTTGGCGGGCCCACGAAACCCTTGAACGCATCACGGGCACGGGCCTGTGCATGCCCCGTGCCTACTACCATGAGCACATTGCGCGTGGCCGAATCACGCGGGCCGATTTGGCGGAGGCACTACAAGCGCTAGGAAGTCGGTGGGACGTGTCCACCTTTGAGCAAGTGCTGGCCCGTGACGCTCCGGCATCGGTAACGCCACGCAATCTGGTCACGGACGTGCTGGGAGAACTCGATGGGCAGGACTGGTCGCATTTTGTCGTGGAGCGAGTCAGTCGGTACTGTGCGGCGTATTTTGACCAAGGGCAAGCGCTATGGGCGATGCCTTGGAAAGACACATCGCTCTATAGGGGCTGGCTCGCGTTCACCCGATTGGACAAGAGCCCTCGGATGATGGGAGTACGCGGTGTGCGGCGGGCGGTGACCGCGTGGCCCAATACCGCCCAAGGTGCGATCGTTTGGGCGTTACGACAATTGGAGATGCCGCCCGAGGCCGTTGACGACTATCTCTACGCAGCGTTGTTGAGCGTCGGTGGTTGGGCGGGATGGACACGTTACCTGCGTTGGCAGGCAACACGGCAAGGCGGTCACGATGATTCGATACGGGATCTGCTCGCCATACGTCTTGCGTGGGACGCCTTGCTCTATAAATTGTGCCATAGCGCAGCGCTTGAAACCCATTGGCGTCAGTCCGTGGCGGCAATGGCCCAACCCGTCGGCCATGCCGATGTCGGACTCCATCTTGACGCGGTATGTCAAACGGCCTTCGAGGTCGGTTATCAAAGACGACTGGCGAGGTCCTTGATCAGCGCCCAAGGCGCCGCGCCGTCGAACGAACCCGCCGACGTGCAGGCGGTGTTTTGTATTGACGTGCGTTCGGAGGTCTACCGACGGGCATTAGAAACGGTTACCCCCAGGGTTCAAACCCTGGGTTTTGCCGGATTTTTCGGTATCCTCATGGAATACCTCCCGTTTGGCGCCGCACAGGCCCGGGGGCATCTTCCCATATGGTTCAAACCCACCTATTGCATCGGTGAGGGCTTAGCGCGTGCGAATGCAGAAGAGGCGGATACCCAGATGGTTCGGCGACACACCCGGATGCGGGTGGCCAAGGCCTGGAAAACCTTCAAAACCTCGGCGTCCTCGGCGTTTGCGTTTGTCGAAGCGTCCGGTTTATGGTCGGCCCCGAAGCTCCTTAGCGACAGCATGGGGTGGACCCGGCCCGCACCGCCCCCAGACCGCGTAGGTCTCCCGGCTCGGGTCCACAATCGGTTGAGACCGGTGCTGTCCCCCGGGGAAGGTGGGTCAGCCGCGTGCACGAACGGCGGGCTGACGGGTATTCCCGAGGCCGAGCGCCCTTCGGTCGCGGAGTTCGTGTTGCGGAATATGGGCTTGATCCAGGACTTCGCGCGGTTGGTATTGTTCGTTGGCCATGCGAGTACCACCGCTAATAATTCACAGGCGACCAGCCTGGATTGTGGAGCTTGCGGCGGCCAGTCTGGCGAGGCTAGCGCCCGCATTGCGGCGGCGTTGCTCAATGACCCCTTGACCCGCCGCGATCTCGTGCCCAAGGGGATTGAAATCCCTCCCGATACGGTCTTCCTGGCTGGGCTACATGATACCACCACCGATGAGATGCAGTTATTTGACGCCGATGACGTGCCGTCGTCACACGCGGCCGACGTGGCCCAATTACGCCGGTGGCTGGCCGCCGCTGGACAGATGACTCGCCTGGAACGAGCGACTCTTCTAGGAATCGGCGATTTACCGATGCCAAGCATCCACGCCGACATGCGTCGGCGCACTCGCGACTGGGCGCAGTTACGGCCCGAATGGGCGTTGGCCGGGAATGCCGCTTTTATCGCGGCCCCGCGTGCCCGTACGGTGCACTGTGACCTGACTGGCCGCACATTTCTGCATGAGTACAACTGGCACCATGACGCCAACTTTGACACGCTGCAACTGATCATGACGGCGCCCATGATGGTCGCCCATTGGATCAATATGCAGTACTACGGGTCCGTGGTCGATCATCGGCGATTCGGCAGCGGCAACAAAGTCCTGCACAATGTGGTGGGCGGTTCGATTGGCGTGCTGGAAGGCAACGGCGGAGACTTGCGCGTGGGTTTGGCGTTGCAGTCGCTGCACGACGGAGCACGGTGGATGCATGAGCCAATGCGCCTCAATGTCCTCATTGAGGCCCCGCAATACGCCATCGATGACGTGATCGCCCGACATAACAGGGTGAGGGAACTGGTGGACCACGGCTGGATTCACCTTTTTCAGATCGATACGGATGGCAACATGCATCGTCGCGGCACCGACCAGCAATGGCGTCGGAGCGCAGCCACCGGGATTGGCCGCAAGGACCCTACTGAACGCGACCCCCGCCGCCCGACGACGGCAAAGCACGTCGGGAAGAATCAGCCCTGAACCGAAAGCGCAGGCGCCCAGGCATTTCTGAGGGCTGCGGAGTTCTCCAGCTTTGTGGGCGCCGCGTCTTCATTTAGACTGAACCGCGGAGGCGGATTTGACCTTAGCCCCCGCAGGGCTTGCGGGCAGGCTATGCGACGAGAGCTCCACCCCCAAGGCAGACGCTTCATCACCGACGTTGCGACAGGGGCTACGGTGCGAGGTCGAACGGAATCCAACGTCCGCAGGAAGGCGGGTCAACCGCGCCACCGTCTGTCCGATGTCCGCAAGGCAACCCTGCTCCCAACTTGACGAAAGGATGACACGACATGGAACAAAAAACCCTAAGCGACCTGCGAATTCGCAGCACGGTGATTAGCGAAGGAGAAAACCGCGCCCCCAATCGGGCCATGCTTCGGGCCGTCGGATTTACCGACAAGGATTTCAATAAGCCGATGATCGGTATTGCCAGCACGTGGAGTGAAGTGACTCCGTGCAACATACATATCGACAAACTGGCGTTGCAAGCCAAGGCAGGTGCGAACGATGGCGGCGGAAAGCCCATGATTTTTAATACGATTACCGTCTCCGACGGGATCTCCATGGGCCATGAAGGCATGCGCTATTCCCTGCCCAGCCGTGAAGTGATTGCCGATTCAATCGAAACCGTAGTCGGTGCAGAGCGACTTGACGGACTCGTGGCCATTGGTGGCTGTGACAAAAATATGCCGGGATGTCTGATCGCCATCGGGCGCTTGAACATTCCATCGGTCTTTGTATACGGAGGCACCATTTCCCCTGGGAAATCCAAAGAAGGAAAAGATATTGACATCGTTTCGGTTTTTGAGGCGGTAGGCCAGTATAATGCAGGTGATATTGACCGCGAACAACTGCATGATATTGAGTGCCGCGCTTGTCCAGGTGCCGGTTCCTGCGGCGGGATGTATACGGCAAATTCCATGGCCTCTGCCATTGAAGCCATGGGAATGAGTCCGCCGGGAAGTGCTTCACATCCCGCAGAAACTTCGTTAAAACTCGATGACGGTTATCAGGCGGGATGGATGGTCGTCGATCTGCTTAGAAAGGGAATCTACCCCCGAGACATTATGACGAAACAAGCGTTTGAAAATGCGATTACCATCGTCATGGCGCTCGGGGGCTCAACCAACGCATTCCTTCACCTATTAGCCATGGCGCATTCCGTTGACGTTGAACTTACGCTGGATGATTTCGAAAGAATTCGCCAAAGGGTCCCCTACCTAGCCGACCTGAAGCCCAGCGGACGGTACGTTATGGAAGACCTCTATCAAGTCGGTGGGGTTTCCGCCGTAATGAAGTCGCTGTTGGAAGCCGGGCTGCTGCATGGCGATTGCTTAACCATTACCGGCAAGACCCTTGCCGAAAACCTCTCGGCTCAGCCTTCGCTTAAAGAAGGTCAAGACATAATTCGTCCGCTGAACAATCCCATTCTGGCAACCGGTCCGCTATTTGTCTTGAAAGGCAATTTGGCACCCGAAGGGTCGGTTGCCAAAATGTCCGGCTTAAAATTCAAGCGATTTACCGGGCCCGCCCGCGTGTTTAACACGGAAGAAGACGCGACGGACGCGGTTTTAACGAATGCGATTAATCCGGGAGATGTTCTGGTAATCCGCTATGCAGGGCCCAAGGGTGGGCCTGGAATGGCGGAAATGCTCTCCATTACCGCCATTATTATCGGCAAGGGTCTAGGGGGAAAGGTAGGGTTGATTACCGATGGGCGCTTTTCCGGTGGTACCTATGGTTTGGTGGTGGGGCACATTTCACCGGAAGCGCAAGTAGGAGGGCCCATTGCACTTCTGAAGGACGGTGACCTGATCACGATTGATAGTGAAACGCAGGAACTTTCCGTAGCCGTATCTGATGAAGAATTGTCTGACCGATTGAAAGCATGGAAAGAACCCCCGCTTCGTTATCGCCGGGGAATCTTAAATAAGTATGCAAGATTGGTGTCGTCGGCGTCTAAAGGTGCGGTGACGGATTGATCACTCCACGGCAACGCCGGAACCGGGCGATCGTGGTCCCCCCATTTCCCGACGGGTACGGGGGACCACATTTGGCGCCCGGTTCATACGGCATTGATGACGGCGGCTTGCACCATCCCCCATGGCCGCAGATCTCTGGACGTCGGCTGCAGGAGATGACGATCTGCCCGGAGAAAACATGCCGGATACCGATCCGTGAGGGGGTCTTGGGATCCACCGAACCGGCAAGGATTGCACGCAAATCTGCGAACCCTAACCGATGGCCCCGATCATTACAGCAATTGGCGTAAAGCACATTCGTCGCGATCCGCAACCCATGATGGCAGGAGTGACACTCATGCCCACGGGGTTCAACCAAACCATGCGGTCGGCCACCCGTTGGATCGCACGGGGGGAAGGGGAGAACCTGTCCGATCCAGCAACCCCGGCACCGGGAAATGACACAGTAGGCGGATCCGACCCCCTCCCAACGGTAACCACACGCTCATGCTCTGAACCCGTGGACACCTTCAGCCGATGTGGGCTGAAATCTGTAGCATCAGAAGAAAGGAGCCCAGCGCATGAAAATTCCTGTTCTCGATCACGGTTATGTGCGACTGGTTGACCACATGGGGTCTGACCTTACCGTGGTCAATGCTGCCCGGGCCAGTTTTGCCAAACAATCACAATGGGTAAGGAACCAGCCAGGGAACCTGTCCAAGAAGGACCAACGGCTTATTACCTACTTGACCCAGCATGGTCACCTTTCACCATTCCGCCATGTCACCATCCAACTAGAAGTTAAAGCTCCGCTCATGGTAGCGCGCCAATGGTGGAAATACGTGGTGGGGGGCGACCATACGATGGATGGATGGAACGAGACTTCACGGCGCTACGTGGCTGCGGAGCCGGAATTTTATATCCCAGCCCAGTGGAGAAGGGCTTCCGAAGATAAGAAACAGGGCTCGGGCGCTCCGATTGACGGGCCAGTCTCAGAAGCCCTAACCAATCAGCTGAGATCCTTCCAACAGGATGCGGCCAAGTTATATGACCATACCCTCGCTTTAGGCGTCGTAGCGGAGCAAGCGCGTCTGTTTCTACCAATGTATGGATTATATACCTCGTGGTTTTGGACAACCTCACTGCAAGGTGCAGCCCATTTTCTGCGTCAACGCTTAGATGACGAAGCGCAGGTAGAAATACAAGTCTATGCGAAAGCGGTTCACGACCTGCTAAGCACCGGATTGCCAGAATTACAGCACTCCCTGGCAGCGTTGATCGACCTGTCGCCGGGTTAGGCCTGGGCTCCATAACAGTTCTCCGGGCGACATGGTGGTGGCACCTCGCAGCATGAAACTTAGGGACTGGCATCGAAGCGGGAGCCGCTCTGGTGACGGTTGTCGCTCCCGTGCGACCCCGCCATTCGTGGATCCCGTGCCCACGGGCAGCGAGCAGCGTAGCAGGCAGTCCTCGTTGGCAAGTGGCAGGGTTTCATGGGGGCCGGGGCCGACCAACCTTTCTCCCCGGGGAGAGCCGGGAACGGGCAAAGCATTCCCAGACCTGCACCGAAGGACAGAAGCCGCTCGCCCCAAGGTCCCGGCGGCCGAGGCTGGTCATAGCTTGGGCTTACCAGCCCCCCGCGGTAGCCGTGGGGAATGATTTCCGAATAGCGGGATATAGGGTTTGCGTCTCCCACCACCCCCAAAAATCTAGGTGTGGCCCAAGGCGTTGATCACGGTTTCGGTCGATCGCACGCGACCAATTCGGCTCAAAATAGCCTGTATTGCGAAGGCGTGGCTTTCCGCCGAACGTGCGGTACAAGCATCTTCGACGAAGACTTGCTCATACCCGCGCTCATACGCGTCGCGAGCCGTGCTTTCCACGCCAAAATTGGTTGAGATCCCACACAGAACAATCGTCTTAATCCCGCGCCGGCGCAATTGCAAATCGAGGTCGGTCCCATAAAAAGCGCCCCATTGTCGCTTGCGTACGACGTGGTCGCCCTCGCGAGGTCCCAATTCGGGCACAATCTCGTCCCATCCGGGAAGCGGGGGCGACCACTCGCCCGCATTGTCGGCCAGGGGTTGTACGCGATCCTTGCCGTCTTTCGAAGGCCCCACATGAACCAAGACCACGAAGGCTCCGACCTGACGAAAAGCGTCCGCCAGGCGGCTGGCCCGCTGAACAACCGAAGCTGAGGAATGGGGACCTGCCGGCAAATTGACAATGCCACGTTGCAGGTCAATGACCACTAACGCCGTCGTCTTCGGATCTAAGGCCAAATCGTTGTTGTCGCTCATAGTCATCAGCGGTTGACAAACCGCGCCTCCCTTTTTCGTCCGTCTACTGCCTGTTTGGCCTAAGGGCCTGCACTAAGGTCCAACCCTTCTCCCCTGGCCCCTCGCGGGTTATGGGCCCCAAAATTCCGGTCTTTAGCCAAAAAATATCCCATGGCAGAGAACATATGCGGGGCTTCGCCGCTACCAATCATCGCCCCCCAGGTCTCGAAGGCCAGCAACTTCACCACCATATCTTCGGTGGCATCGCGATGGGGTGCCACCGCGAGCTTTGCATCCGGTATCAGGAAGGTGGTGACCAGGTTGTCGGAATTCGCCGGGTTTGGAAAAAACTCCCCTAATACCACGGGAGCACGTGGCGAACGGTACCCGGTTTCTTCGGCGACTTCCCGGATGATCGCGTCGATGGGGCGTTCATTGGCATCGACCATGCCCCCAGGAGTTTCTAGGGAAAAGCATCCCGTTCCATGACGGTACTGTTCTACCAAGACCACCTGGAACTCGGGCGTCAACACGACCGCGTTGACCCAGTGGGTATATTCGTGCACATGGATCTCGATGACTTGCCCCCCGGGGAGCCGGCAACGGTCACGGCGGGTCCGAAGATAGGGAGGATTGTCAATCACATACTCCCGGGACAAAACCGTCCATTTTTCCATTGTTCGATCCCCCCGTTTCGATTTATTGTACTGCATGGCAAAAGAAATGCCACCCGGATTAGGTTCCCGTGGTCCGACGCCCCCCACCCCCTTATATTGTCAGCGTATAATGACATCAAGCACTTAACCATGGTTGTGAGGGATGCCGATGATACTCGAGTTGATGGTTGCGGTATGCATCATGTTGAACGCTATCGTGCTCATCCTGCTGTTCCGCCAAAATCTGCCGGATAAACTCCAAGATTTCCTCACCGGCAAGGTTCACGGCTTGGAAGACGCTCAGGATCGATTGCAAAAAACGCTCCGCGAAACGCTGACCGAATCACGTGAGGAGACCTTGCGGACCTCACAGCGAGATCGTGAGGAGCTGACCCGTCTTTTCCGCCAACTGGCCGACGGTTTAGACCGCAGTATGGGCCAACAGGTTGAACGCTGGCGGGAACGCCAAGCCTTCGCCGCCGAACGCTGGCAGGAAATGACCGCGGCAGACAACGACCGGTTCGCCGCTATTGCGCGCGATAATCAGGCTCACCATCAACATACCTTGGAATTCCTGGGGGAGGCCTTTCGCCGCCAGTCCGCTCTGCTTGACGCCTTCGCCAAACAATTTGCCGAGTTGACTACCATCAATGAACGCCGATTGGAATCCATGCGACAGACGGTGGAAACCAAACTCAGCGAGTTGCAGGCCGATAACACCACCAAGTTGGAACAGATGCGGGCAACGGTCGACGAAAAACTGCACCAAACGCTGGAACGGCGCTTCGGCGAATCCTTTCGCTTGGTGAGCCAGCACTTGGAGCAGGTCCAAAAAGGTCTGGGCGAGATGCAGACGCTGGCGGCAGGAGTTGGCGATCTCAAGCGCGTGTTGGCCAACGTGAAGATGCGGGGCACCATGGGAGAAGTGCAGTTAGAGGCCCTGTTGGAACAGATCATGACACCCGAGCAGTATCGGCAGAGCGTCGCTACCACACCGGCCGGCCGTGAGCGGGTGGATTTTGCCATTTGGATGCCAGGTGGACCCGATCGCGGCCAAGGGGTCTGGCTGCCTATTGACGCCAAGTTCCCCTTGGAAGACTATCAACGCCTGCTGGATTCCGAAGAGGCGGGAAACCAAGTGGGAATGCAGGATGCCGCCAAGCTGCTGGAAGCCCGGGTCCGGCAAGAAGCCAAGAGCATTCGCGACAAATATGTGCATCCTCCTTTTACCACCGATTTCGCCATCCTGTTCGTACCGATAGAGGGGTTGTTTGCCGAAATTCTCCGCCGGCCGGGTTTGTGGGATGCCATCCAGCGCGATTACCGAGTCATTATCACCGGTCCCACCACGATCAGCGCCCTCTTGAATAGCTTGCAGATGGGGTTCAGGACGCTCGCGATCGAGCGGCGCTCTAGTGAAGTGTGGACGTTGCTCGCCGCGATCAAGGAAGAGTTTGGCAAATTTGGCGACATTCTTGAGCGCACTCAAAAGAAGCTGCAAGAAGCCAGTTCAACAATTGACACCGCAGCCGTACGCTCTCGGGCCATCGAACGCAAGCTCCGTTCCGTCGAAACCCTGCCCCCGGAATCCACGGATCCAGCCTTCAGCCACCAACGCATCGGCGAGGAAGCGGATGGCTAACTCGGTCGCTCCGGATGGCTGAACCCCTCCCCACGGCTAAAGCCGGGGCGGTTCTAAAAACCTAAACCGTCACCTTCTCGGTGCCTTTCACGGGTGCGTGCCCCCAGCATCGGCAGTCTTAGGTTCAGGCAGGAATGCTTTCTCGGGCGACCCGCTCTGACTCGGACCACTGAAAAAGCGGCCAAAAGAGCCTCGACTCGCAGGTTGGTTTTGGGTGGCTTGCCACCAAGCCGTCCCCCGTCGGGGACTTCCAAGGGTCGTCGGCAGGAGCGATTCCGCACCTGGCCAAGACTCGGAAGCCCTGGGCGGCTTGGAGGGTATCGTCACGCACCAAGCGGGCCCAATAGGCGCTGAAGAGATCGCGTTGCATCACCACGCCCCAGACACCGGTTTGCGATAAGGCCGTCGTCCGGGGGTTGCCGCTCACCCCCCAGCGACCCTGGTGATTGGATGCGCCACGTATCACCGGGAAAATATCTCGCTAGCGGGCCACGACGGCGAGGCTGCGGTGGGGCCACCCATCTCTGGGCCCCCCGCGGACCGTGTCCGCCTGGCGTTTGCCTTCCATATGCAGTTCATATGCAGTTCATATGCAGTTCATATGCAGTTTTCCGCCGTCCCGACGGACACGGCATTTGACCGTATCCTAGAAGCCGACCCGGCAAGTGGATCGCCAAGAACAGAACGATATCGCAGCCCTTACTCTCGGGTTTAGCGGGCGTCAACTTTCCCCGGAACAGACTGCCCAAGGGTTGGGGGTGTTGGAAACGACCGAGCTCCTACGGACCGTCGAACGGAATGCCACGAAAAAAGGATGCGAGGAACGGACTGTAGAAATTGGTGAAGGGATGCTGGTTGTCGGAGACCGTGTGGAGAAAGTCGTGACGATCACCAGACTTGCACGAGACGTGAGCCAACCCCGTACCTTCGGCTGGGATCGTGGTGCAGCAATCGCCTTCGTGACGGAACCCATCTAGCCACCGGGGAGTTCCTGGTCGACCCGTACCCATCGGTCCCGCCACCGATCGCCGGCGACCGGAACCTTGCCATGCTCCGCCCGATAGATGACGCAACTATCACCGGCCGCGGCGCCACCCACGGATACGGCATGCTTGCCGCGAACCGGGCTGTCCCATTTTTCGCAATTTACCTTTGCCGAAGACTTGTCCTCATGTGCCCAGAATATTGATGCCGTTCAGGTGATTTCTGAACAGGCTCTAAGGCAACCCAAGCCTGAGGTTCTGCGTTTGGTAAAAGGACTGATGGTAGGCGCCGTCATTCACCGTCACGGTCTGTGCAAACATCCCCGGCTGCTTTTGAATAGTCAGTCGGTGCACATTAGTCCCCGGCGGCAGCGTGTAGACCAAGGTGGCGCTGGCGGACGGGGCAGGCGCGGAAAGAGACGACCGCGACGGAATGTAGACGCGAAATCCTAGCAACGTCTTGTTCAGCGACCGATTCTGCGTCACCCGCACGCCCGTTTGAGGCGTAATGGCGGCCGACACTAGCTTCGATCCATACGGCACATAGAGGTCAATCCACCCGTAGTAAGGCACAACCAGCCAACCATGGGACACTTTGGGCATGGTCCACCGCATCGTCGTGGTTTGCTGGACCGATCCGTTGGCAACATGGGTAATGGACGTCGAAACGCTGGTCTGCAAGAAGAAGTTATCTTTATGGGCCCCCAAATTGTCGTTGACAACCGACAGGTAGTCACCACCAACGTGCTTGGGAACGTTACCTGCGGCTCCCCACTGACGCGCCAAGGCCTCTTCCCGAGGATTGTTAAAATAAAAGGCCATATGCCCGGCTTTAAGCCCCTCCTGGAGGACACCGAGCATGGCCGTCAGGAGACCGCCGGAGGCGTGCAAAAACCTGCTCCGCAATTCGGACATCAGTGTCCCCAGGAAGGCCTTGTCCTGGGCTTGACGGACCGCCAACCGCTCGGCCACGTATTCCAGCGTCTGGTTGGCATGGTGTGCGGTGATCTTCACGTTGCCATACTGTGAGCCCAGGTGCAGCGCACCAGATTTGCGAATCAAGCTATCCGCCATCCAGGTATCCACGAAGACCACGCCGGCAATCGGCCGATGGTGAGGAACCGCATCGTAAAATCGTTCGATGACGCGGGCATTCGTCGGCATGTCAGGAGACAGGGCACTGTCGCGAACCCCCCAGTATTGCAGTTTGGGCCAAAAACTGTCAATCGGCCACGGAGTCGGGGGATGGTATTGGGTCTGCTTTTGCAGCACCGAGATTGCGCGGATGTCGGCATGGCGTTGCGGTACGCCGTTTTTCAGCGTCAGGTAGCCATAGGCGGTAATAAATCCGCCGCCGGCGCGCAGTTCACCATTATTTTCCAGGATAAGTAAATAGCGTTGAGGTCCATTCATCCCCAACATGTTACGCACCAAGCTCTGATGGCGAACCATCGCTTGCAATACGGTGATGCCAGCATCCAGTTCTGGGCGGTAGCGCTCCATGGGCTTGAGCATCTTCAGACTCGCCGGCAGCGCGGTAAAGTCCACGCGGTCGAGGGCTTTTCTCGCCGCCACCAAGTTCGGCAACGCGCGATCGAGCGAAGGCCACAACGTTGGAAACCGGTTGAGAAAGGTTGCCAGTCCCACGGCGTGCGAATGCTGATGGTGCGACAGGAGCAGTGGCTTTAGCCCCATCGACAGCTGATCGCCGGCCTTGACCGCATCATACGCGGTGGCCACCAAATCACGCGCATCGTTAAACGGTCGCCCAACACCGGGGATCCAGGCTAAGTACCCCAGGCGATTCACCGCCGTCTGCGTTTCGCTGAGGCTCGTGGTCAGCGCGGGCAATCTACGCACCAAGTCGCCATAGTCTCGGTGCTGCAGATCCTGACGCACCGAATCCGCCAGAACATGCAAGCGGGGAACCGCAGAGCTCACCGTGAGCACCGGCCCTACGACAAAGTAATATAACAAAAAGGTCCCCGCTGTCCCACCACCGAACCACCACCATCGTCGCAACGATCCTTTGGCGCTAACTTTTTGGGCTCGACTATTAAGAGCCATTTTGATCGGTCTCCTTACGGGCACGGTCAGAACCCACCGAAACAAGACGTTGGGCCCCTCCGGCCACACCGGTATGCCCAACGCACCAACGCACAACCTATTCCATTTCCGATTGCTGTTTGTCGATGTTTCTTATTGCTATCTGTCATTACGATCTATTGTAACGATTTCATCCCTCGAGAGGAAACTCCTCTTGGGTCGCGGTCGCCTAGGGCAATTTCGCAACCATTTACCTACAATATATTGGTATGTTCGAGGAACTCAGTGTCACATATTGTCTTGCATGAGGTCCGCATCCAGCGGATGCCACGGGCACGCAGAGGACTTTGTGGACAGGCGATCAATATATCGTATCGCTGTGGGTTAATGGCCCTATATACAGCATATCAAGTAGCTAAAAAGCTACTTAATTTCTCTGCCATCCGCCAGAGCCTCGGGGGGGGGGGTTGCATTCAACCAAGGGACAAACCCCCACCCCCGAGGTGAAGGAGCTTGCTAGAACCCTTGACACAAACCCTACTGGTGAACCTTCTTCGTCGGTTTCGCCGGGTTCAATGGAAGGGCCCCAGCCTTGCGGGCTACTGATGACCTACAGAGCCTCGATGGCCTCCACATCCGTGCGGGAGGGGATGCGTTTTCCCGGCAATGTGTGTTAAACGAGCCGGCCGCGCCACCTTCCCGCGCACCGACCATCCGCGAACCACGGTCGGCGACGACCTCAAAGGTCCATCCCTGGCGAGCGATTATCGTTCCAAGACTTAAGACTGGTCGGGGCGCGATACGCGGGCATAGGCCACGGTTTGGCGAGGCCACCGCTGCCGTCTGGCAGCGCGAGCTCGCCGCTCCGACCGTGGCTGGCCCGGCTCGCAAGGTCTTGGCCACGATCCAACGCCAATGGCAGGGGTTGACCCTCTTTCTCGACCATCCCGAAATTCCTCTCGATAATAATCCACATTTGGCACCATTTATTACCAAATCAAGTCGTAGTGCGGGTCCGTGCTATCAGTCGTGAGATGTTATCGCACGTGGTATGTTTTTGGGTGCTTCGTTATTCGGGCGGCTGTTTGCCGAGAACGGTCCCGGACGATCAAGCATAACCAAGTCAGAAGCAGGGCAGACGGTCTTGGTCATTATCCTCGGCTCTTGCGCCTGGTAACGCCGTGGGACGCCATCTTCGTTTGGCCAAGGTCCCGAAGCAACTCACCGCCAGGCTTTCAGCGCTCAGCACCGCCATGCACGATGCCTGATTTCTCCCTCCCGGTGACGTCGACCCTAAGCGGCCACCAAACGCTCATAACGAAAAAACCCTGCAACCCAAACAGAGATTGAAAAAGATGGTGCCGCAGGGCGGAATCGAACCGCCGACACGAGGATTTTCAGATCTTGGGTAAGGGGTCTACGGCAATGCTGATGTCGCTGGAATCCGCTCAGGACGTGGGTTTCCGCGATACCGAGTGTCTACGACGTTGCTGCAATATCCCCGTTTCCAGACGCTCCTGGTGACGCGTGACGCCGATTCTCCCGACGCGGATGCCCATTAAGCCAGGTCGACTATGCCTTCATCCTACTGTTGTGATCATTATCCTGAGACCGGGTGGGTATTCCGTCTAGCCTGAAGACCCTCAGCGCAGCTGACAAGGAATCAACGGATCCGTCCGATGATCGAAAAAGGTCAGTGCGAGTTGTTCGCACTGACCTTTTCTTACGCACTCGATAAGCCGTTGCCCTCAGCTCCACCATTTCAGCTAATACGATAGCGTTCTTGGCCTAAGGGCTGTGCACTCGGTGAGATGGACGAGGTCGCCGGTTCATCGCCACGGGGACTCAGAGTATGCTGACTCTAACGGAGATCCGGCAACCCCAGACTTACGGGGTACGATGCCGCTGCTGTGCTTCCATATACCGACGCAAAACAGCGTTCATGCGGCGTTGATAACCGGGCCCTTGGGTCCGAAAAAACTCCAGTACATCCGCATCGATCCTGAGCGTAATTTGATGTTTAGGTTCCGGCACAAAGACCGCCTCCTGCCAGAACGTCTCATCCAATTCGGGTGATTCGGCATCTACCAAGTCCGAGTCCCCCAGTTTATCGACGTCGTCCCAGTTGGTCCGGGACCTCTCGCCAGTATCGTGCTTGCTCACGCGAATTCGCCCTCCTTAAGGAAATAATCCGATAGTGTGAGCCAAGGATCGTGTAGACACATACACAAACACGCCCCGCAATCAAGCCGATCGCCACACGTCGCTCTTCGCCATAGTCTCGGCGTTTGTCGCGCCACTCAAACCGAGAACTCGAGAAAAACTCGGTGGCATCAGCAAAGTCGATCCGATGCTTTTCCCAGTTCTGATTTCGTTTCGCCTCATCCCATTCCAGGTTCATACCTCATTACATCCTATTCGTAGCTACAAACGTAGGGCTAAGGATCTGGGCGGCATGTTTTTTGAGACTATCCTGCTCATTAGTGCATGAGGGTGCGGATTTTAGAGTACATCGACACTGGTCGTTGCGTTCACTGGGGTCGCGGCAAAAAGAAATCCCTGCCTGTGACTTCCGATCAATCATGTCGTCGGTTTTCTCTTCCGCTGGCTCTCCCATGGGTTCCTTCATCTTCATCATAAACGGCAATTCATCCGAATTCAAAAATCGGCAAGCCGTGTTCCGGTGGGAATGTCTGCTGCCAATGATGCGATTTGGGACACTCATGCTCGATCGACTGGGCAGTATGCCATGAAATTTCAGGGGGGCTCAACCAGGGCAGGGTTGAGCGCACGAGCCATGGCGCCATAATTGGAACATCCTCATCGCCCAAACCACTGTGGAAAGAACCGTGTCGGGCGATCAGTGGACACAAGACGGGACACGGTATATTTACAACCACTGGGGGAAAACGACCGTACCTTTTATGAACGGGTTCGTTTTAATACAAGGTGTGGTCAATGGCGAGAATGCCACAGGTTCTGCGAATCTCCAAGGTAAAGGCCCAGGTTCTGTGATTACGGCCCATCCGGTCTATGGGGACTACAAATCGGGCTACCGATGTGGGCGGGCTGGGAGTAGCATAGTACCCTGGTGGATCAACGATGGGGACTACACCAGGATGTACATGAAATAACAACGACATCACAAGGATGTGAATCACATGAATAACTTTCGGCACTGGACGATGCGCGTCTGTCCTCCGCGACAGCGGGTCGCATACTGACTTCGACGCCCAAAATCGGTCCGAGATCTCCCATGCCTGATTGGACTGTCGCGCGAATACTACGGGAACACCCCAATGGTGTCAGGTTAAGCAAATAGCCGAACAGTCATTCTAAACGGAATATCCCGATCTGTGCAATTCACTACGTTAGTGAGATAAAGTAAGATTCAATATATCTATGGACAATGGGAAAAACCCGACCTTTACAATTCGCCGCGATAGCGAGCGAAAGCAAAGGTAGCGTGCCAAGTGTCGATCTCAATGAGACCCTGGTCCGCCATTGGTATGCGGCCAACGATTATACCGTCATTGGGGGGAGGATTCCCGTGGCGATCGATGGGAGCACGTTAGAAATTCCGAATACAGCCAAACTCCGCGAGGTCTATGGTGAAACCGGAGGAAAACAGGCTCCGGGGCTGGCGCACGCCCAAATGTCCCACGCCTATGATGTGGCAAATGGGATCTGTCTCAGTGCCGTGCTGGATCGGTATGACGCGTCCGAACGGGATCTTGCCTTGCGGAACATGCAGGCCGTTTACGGCCTGGTTCCTCAGTCGCTGCCGATCTCATGGCTCTTCGACCGCGGCTATCCGGGATTAGCCTTCTGCATGCAGATCGAGCAGATGGGAGCCCAGTTCTTGATGCGGGTCAAGGAGAGCTTTTACCTTGAAGAGTTTGCCGCGGTGGCCAAGGACGGCTGGATAACCCTCGTGGTCACCAAGCGCCGGGCCCAAGAATTGGCCCGCGCGGGCAATCCCTTGCCCGTGGGCACGGTCCTGCGTCTGCGCGTGATCAAGATCACGTTGGCCAATGGGAACCAGGAAATTTTGATTACCAATGTGCCGGCCACATTGCTGGCCTATAAGCAAGCCGAAGCGGTGTACCATTTGCGCTGGGGCGTCGGCGTGTCCAGGTAAGGACACAACATCTAGTCGGTGCAAGTCCGACCGGGAGCAAAAGACTTGCCTGCCTCCCGTAGCCTGAGAGGCACCGTGAAGTGA
>JAJZZH010000139.1 GCA_021797675.1 Bacillota bacterium
TCGAGGGGCCGTCCCTCATCTCTCGGTGCAGTTCGGCTCCGGCCTGCTAGCAGGCCGGTCGCCTTCGTGGCACACAATCGTCGGCGTTAGCGGCCAAGGCCGATCGTAGCGTGCCGCATGACCAAGCGAAGGCGGCAGACGAACTCGATCGTGCCGCCCAACGGTTGAATCGTCAACGATTCACCTGTCCAACCGACGCGCAGACGGCCTGGGAGGACTGGAAAAAACGCCGACACGCCTTGCGCTGGTGGAATGTAGAGGCCACACTCGGCACCCAGACCCGTCGTCGCCAGCGCGCCGGCGGGGGCCCCTTGGAGACCGTTACCGAATGGGTTTGGACGGTCCGGCGAGGTGCCGTCCGCCAACACTTTGTGGACCAAGAACGCGTCCGTCGCCGGACGTTGGTGTTGGTGTCTAATGCGACCGGACACACGGCCCAACCGATCCTCGAGGCCTACAACGGGGAACACCTTGTCGAGACCTCCCACGCGACCGTCAAAGGGCCCCTGTGCATCGCCCCGGTCTTTCTGAAAGATCTCCGAAAAATCACGGCCTACGTGTATGTGGTCTATCTGGCGGAGTTGCTCTGGGCCGTGATCCAGGCGGTCGCTCGGCGGAATGCCGAGCTTCACGGGGTGACCCTGCCGTACCCGAATCAGCCGTTGCAAGACGCCCCCACGACCAAGCGGATCAAGGAATTGCTGACACCCGTCACCATCCTACGCGGTTGGAGCGAGAACGTTGTCGATCGCTCTATGGCAGAACTCACCTGGGTCCAACGCCTCGCCTGTCTTCTCGTGGAAGTTGAGCCCCGTTCCCTGATGGAAGTGCCAGTCCCATCCGGATAACCGCGCAAAACCGCAATAGGGAGGGATAAGGAAGGGTGCGAAATATGGGTCACATAACGCTTGAGGTATTTCAGAGCCGAGTGAGCCAATCGAGTAAATCTTGATCCTCGGTCCACTCCGGCAACTCCGATGAGATAAGATTGGGATAGACCTTTTCCAAAGCCTGTCGCTTCAATTCTGTGTCGGCGCGGGCATAAATCTCCGTGGTTGCCAGATCCACGTGACCTAAGAGGTCACGGATGTAAATCAAGTTGACACCCGCCTGCAGGAGATGCATTGCTTTGGAGTGCCGGAAATGGGGAGCTCCCCATTTGAGGCACAGTAAGGCCATGCATTTGCTACAAGCGGTCGTAAACTTAGGGTATATTCGCGACCTGCTGGGACATGTCAGCATTAGTACCACAGAAGTCTATGCTCGCGCCGACAGTGAGATGAAGCGACACGCTTTGGAATCGGCTTACTCCACGGAGGCATCGGTCTCGATGCCTCCGTGGCAAGAAAACACCGAACTCTTGACATGGCTAAAGTCACTAGGACCTTAAGTTAGGCATCATCGTTATGAAAAGCCCTGGACCCGCAGACGCGTTGTTCCAAGCGGATCCAGGGCGTATTACTTTCCATTGGCACCGCGGAAATTCGGGGAAGCCCTTCCGCCCGGACGGCGGGGTGGGCATGGTTCGGCCTTTCAGCTCCCATGACCGCACGGCTTCATAAGGAGGGCATTCTCGCCGACTTATCATGACGGCGGCAAGGGCCAGGCCAGAAGGGTGGGGGCTCTCGAATCGATGGGCTCAACGAGGACCTTTGCCCCTACCCCCGAGGTTCTTGAGGCGTCTTGATGTCGAACTTATGGCCCGCACTCTCCAACACGCTGAAACCTATGGAGTGTACATCCTCCGCATGGTTAAGGCCGGCGGCATCTACTGAAAGCCGTTTGCGGCTATCGCTAAAACGGCGGCCCTCGTCAATCGGGCGGCACTAAGCGGCCTCTTGGACGAGCAGTAGCGTAAAGCAACGTAGCGTCCACACGAAGACCGCGAATCGCAAATAAAGACCCGCTTAGCGCAGTTGTTTGATGATGGTGATGGCCTCTTGAAGATCCGCCACCGCCGCGTTGAGCTTAGCCAGCGTCTGATCGACCAGCGTGCTCGACAGAGGTTCTGGCGTCGGTAGCCACCGACCAGCCTGCAACCACCCGCTATAGGGAGTGAGGTCCCAGTCTTGTGTCTGGCCCGCGCACCCAGGGATCTGGAACTGCCAGATCATGGGGAGCATGCCGCCAATGGCCGGAAGGGCGTTCCAATGCCCCTTCGCCTCCTCCAACGTGGGACAATCCGTGCCTGCGTAATGGACTCCGGCCAGAAAGAGCACGAACGGACCGGGATCCCACGATCCAAAGCATTGTTGCCAGAATGTCTGGGTGATATAGATTCCCGGCTCAGCGACAGCCGAAATGGCGAGTAGCGCACCCTCCAACACCAGACGATTGGCAGAAGAGTCACTGCCCCAGCCGCCGTTGCCTGACTCGATATCGAGGAACAACGTCTTGCCCGTCACGCGCGAATTCGCCCGCCAAGCCGCGACGCATGCCTGGGCCTGAGCATGCCCCCAGGCTTGGGCGGTCGTGCTGGTGGTTCGAGAAGGCGAATCTGGACCCGCGAGGTCCCAGTAGCCGAACGTACGGCTGGCCTGTTTGGCGGCTTGGATGTCAAAACCGTTGGTGTCTGCATGAACTTCACCCCCCAGTCGCCCGATGTAAAAATGCTCCGTCTGCACGCCGGATCCGCTTGGAAAGGGAATGGCGACGTTCGTGTCCGTCCCGGTATACCATTGGGTAAAAATGGTCATCGTCGTTCAACCTCCTTGAACATGACCCATGGATGTGAGCCCTTGGTCGGCCCCGCCATACCCTCTCCAGCGCCCGCCGGAGAAGGTTGATTGCCGCACCAGGAGCATTCCTGGCTGGTGCGCTTCACGGCTCAGGTCCCCGTGCCACTAAGTCTCCCCCGTCATTCGAGCCCTCACCGTCTCTATATGCGCATGGGCCATTCGGTAAATCAATCCTCTAACATTCGATCCAACGCACCGAAAACGGACTACGAATTCCTGTGACCTTGGCCACGGATACCATTAAGCGCTGCCCACCCATTCCCAACGCGTCCTGACCGGGCATTCTGATCAAAGGGAACCACGTAGAATAGATGGGATCCGTTGCTTCTGTTGTAACAGAAATCCCGGAACGCAGGCAAGCTCTTGCGCAGGGATTCTCCATGAATGGACATCCTCCAGGTGGCTAAAGTGTTGGCGCTAATACTAATTGTCATCACTTCGGCTAACTCGGCTGTCATCAGATCGGGAGTACTCTAGGACGAAAGGTGCCGGCGGAAGCAGCCCGATGGGCTGGGATTCGCGTTTGCTATACGGCCAAAACGCACGGCCTACACCAAACGCGAATGAAAAGGGTCGGACTGCATCGTGTTCAGGCCATCTTCCTCAAACCGAAAGCAGCGATGACAACAGAATGAGTCAACCTGATGAAAAAAGGATTAGCCAAAACACTAAAGCCAAGGGGGCCTCCGGTCGGCCCACGAGATTTGCCTGTTGGTAGGGATCGCGCTGATTATCGTATAGCAACCAGGGTCCGGTGAGATCTCACACATACGTGTAGCGGTCGGTGCGAAGGCCACGGTATTCTTTCCCGCCCTGGGCACGCGTATATTCCCCGAATGGATGAATGCACGCGATGAGAGCGGCCTCGCTCGGGGGAGGCGCACCGCCCACCAGATGTCGCTCCCAGTTTCTGCCCTCCACCGAGGAAGGAATGGCCACCCCCGCGAGGGCGAGTACGGTCGGCATGATATCGGGGCTCCCCAGCGGGGCCGTCACCTCGCGAGGATCTCGGCCCAAACGTGCGGGATAGTGCATCAGCAACGGAACGCGGATGGACTCGTCCCATGGCCGCTGCTTGCGTACCTGCCCTTGCGACCCCAGCATGTCGCCGCGGTCAGACGTGTAAACGAAGAGTGTGTCCTGTTCCAGGCCTTCCGCTTTGAGCGTTTGCCACAGTTCACCCAAACATTGGTCGAGGGCCGTGATGTGTGCATAGTAGCCTCGCAGCTGAGCTTCAGCTTGAGGACGCATCGCGTTCGGCACATTGGGGCGAAGCGTCAGGGCTCTATCCCGGTACCGCGCTTGGAATCGTTCCGGGGCGGTATCGTAGGGGTTGTGGGGCGGTCCCCACGATAGGACCAGGAAAAACGGGCGCGGGCGCTGTCGGCGATTTTTGAGGTAGGTCATGGCGTGCCGGGTTTGTGCCTCGGCGTCATAGCCTGGCCAGGTCTTGGCACCGAGGGCGTCCGGGGCCCCGGTGCCATCGTCCGCGTAATACCGCGACTGGTGGTAGTCGTGCGTGCACTCCAGCACCTCCCAATGCTTAAACCCTTGGCGATCTTCGCGAGGGATGGGGGCACTTCGTCCACGGCCGTTCAGATGCCATTTGCCGATATAGGCCGTATCGTAGCCCGCAGCGTGAAACGCGTCAGCGATCGAGGGCACGTCATGGCGCAAATGCACGTCATTGACGAATACCCCGTGGGTCAACGGAAATTTCCCGGTCAAAAACGAAGCGCGATAAGGAGCGCATACGGGAACGGTGGAGACTGCCGTGGAAAAATGGACGCTCTCTTCGCGCAACCGATCCAAATTAGGCGTCAAGACATCCGCGTTGCCCATATACCCCACCGCTTGGGCTCGATGCTGGTCGCTAAACACGTAGACTACATTGGGATGCGTCATGGGAAGTTATACCTCCGTAAGGGCTGGTCTCACGGTTGATGGCCCTATGTAACCCCACCACTTAGAATTTAAACCCGTACTTGCACAGTGGAGTTACACGACAAAGTTTGCTCCTCAACTCAAACCGTCCATTGTGATCCGCGAGGAGTATAGGCGCCCCATAGGGTTGTTTACCGAAGCTTGCCGTTTGATATCCTCCCTCAGCAAGCAATTGGGTTAAGTAGTCCAGGTGTCGCCTCGGCTGGTGGTTCCACCACACGCCCGTATCGACCGGGTAACTCCCGGTCAGCACGTTGGTACGCACGGGGACACACACTGGAGTCGAGGTCACCGCATTGACGAAGACCACCCCCTGTCGCGCCATCGCGTCGATGTTAGGCGTATGGGCGACGTGGCTCCCGTAACAGCCTAGGGAATCCGTGCACTGTTCGTCTGTCATGATCCACAAGATGTTCGGACGATCCAACGCCATTCCTCCATCTCATCCCGGTGCCGCCTACGCGGCAGTGGTCTTCGACCAGCGACAGTCCACGCGCCAGCGAACGTCGCCCATGCCTGGTTATGCCTCGTCTATCTCTACCGGCCCGAATAACCCGTTTCGTGACTGAGGCTCTGGGCACAGCGACGTGGGCTTGCCCTCGGCATAATAGGCACCGAGCGTGTTGGTAATGCGAACCTTCAACCGATGCGGTCCAGGCCCCCAGGCCGGAGTCACATCGAATTGGTAAGGGTGCCATAGCCGGACCCCCGCATTCCAGCCATCGACCCACACTTCGGCGGGTCCCCGCACATCGCCGAGGCTCAACACGGCCTGCTGGCCCTGACCCTCAATCACCCGCTCATATTCGACGACACCACTATATGTGCTGAGCCCCAGGGTCTCACGCCACCCTCCCAAGGCTCCCATCGCACAAGAAATCTCCACCTGAATCGGTGCCCTTAACACCGCCGCTTCGCTGAGCGGCCCGTCGGGAACGATTCGGATCGTCAATGTGCGATGAGCCGATGCCGAAACCAGTTCGATGCGGTCCTGCTGCATCCGCGCTACTTCTCCGTCAATCCACGCCTCAGTCGTACCCGCCACGCTCACGCGAACCTCTCGGGCACCCACCGGCAGGATGCAGCGAATCCACACCGGTTTGCCTGCCCGGGCAGGGTCGACCGTCCAGGTCAAAAGTTCACCTTGGACCGCGTTGGGCTCAAGCCATCCCACATCGGGCAGCAAGTGCGGTCGCGGGACCAGCCAGTGGTCTTCCGTCGGTGCTGCCACCGGGACGAGAGGCTCGCCCGTCTCATCCTGCCACGGACTTAGATCCCAGCCATGGCATGTCCCCTCCGCATCGGTCCACATCCCGTCCACCAGCGCCCGTACGGTATCGGCTTCGTCAATCCAATGCAGCGTCAGAACATTGTCGCCGGCTCGAAGCCACGGTGTCACATCCGCAGCTTGTTGACCCCAGTGGCTGTATGGCATGTAGTCCCCTAAATGCATCACCGTTCGGCCATTGACCTCCAGTTCTGCCGCTCCGTCATAGACGACAAAATGCGATGCCGCTTCCCGAAAAGTCGGGGGCAACACGAGGCGCGCGCTAAAGCGAGTGTTCTCGCCCCCACCCTTCACCCATTCAGGGTAACGGGGCACACGCTGGCCACCCAAGGCGATGCCAACCCGCAACGACCCTTCGGCTATCGCCTCGACGTCGAGTACGACCTTGCGCCATCCAGCTAATAATGCCACCGGCACCGACTCTGCATAGGTCCTCACCGCCACCATGGCCAATAGCGCGTCCACGTGGACTGTCTTGATTCCATTACCTTCGACTTGCAACCAATACGTACCTGTTTTGGGAACCCAGACAAAGCTCTCCGCCTTTCGATGATTACCCGCTGCGACTCGATCCAAATTGAGAAACGCTCGCGGAATGCGTCCCATTCGCCCCGCCCAAGTGCGATAACTCATGTCTCCGAACACCGTACTATACACGTAACTGGTTAGGTACTCCGCTGGAACATAGAAATGAGCGGCCCCTACGAGGATTTGTCCACGACGAAAGGGGATGGCAGGGCCATCCCGAAAAGATCTTATAGGTGCGGTCAGGCTACGTGGTGTCGGGAGTCCAGGGGTCTCCGTGTAGTACGGACCGTAGTGCCGTTAATAGGGGTTTCCCTTGCTTTTTAGCGGTGCCTAAATAGCCACGGACCGTACCAAAGACCTGCGCTCCGGCGGTCGTGCGAAAGGTGCCGGATATCTTTTGTCGCACCTTGACCCTCCGTAAATCACGCTCTGCTAAATGGTTATCGAACGGTACGATGAGGTCGTCCAAGAAGCGTAAGACGTTGGCCCGTTGGGTATCTAGTCGCTCTAACAGATTCCATGTTTTCGACTGGGCCGGGCGACCGGCCAGGTTTACGCCCCGATCGCTGGCGCCGACTTTTCGGCGCCGGTTTCTGATAGCCATCACTCGCCGGGGGTTTCGAACGGTTCCGGCTGTTCTGCCCAAGTTGCTGCCGGAGTTGCGCGACTTCGGCCTGGAGCGTCGCGACCCGTGCTTGAAGCGCTTGATTTTGATCCCACAAGGGTGCAAAAAATGGTGGACTTCGGGCCACGGCAACCGCCAAGACGATTCTCATTTCGTCCGGCGAAAAACCCATCACACACTTCACCAACGAGGCGGGCGTCAAAACTCGGACACTGGTCATCACGGGATCCCCGTTCGGTGAGGTGGGAGACGCGAGTCGTCGGTTGGTGGACGCGCTCATGGCGGCCCTGCCCTTGCCGGATATGGCTCCGCTGTGGGCCTGGTTGCTGTACTATGATGCCGGTTGGGACGGCGACGGCGAGATGGCTCCTGCGGCGTTGCTGGATCGCCTGGTGCACCGGGCAGAAACCCTTCTGGATACCGCTGACCAAATCCAAATTCCGCCACTGTCAGAGGACGACAGGGCCCAGATTCGCGAAGAAATCCAAGCTGTCGCGCAATACTGGGAGGCCGCGTTAGCGGCAGGGAAATTCGGTACCGGCGGCCCGGCGGATCCCGAGAAGATCCTAGCCGTTGAGTCGGCGCTCATCGCCATGGATGATCCCGAAACCACCAATGCCGTCTATCACCTGGTCACGCAACTCCAGCAATCCCAGTTGCGATCGTCGGAATGGCCTTTCTGACTTTCCTTCGACGGGTTAACACCCTGCCAGGCGAAATCCCTCACGGTTCAGCGCCTGGGTTCGTGGGGATCGGCTGAATTTTTGGCGCAGAACGAGAACAAAACCGCGCAGGAATTCTCCGAAATCTCGTGTGGTCTCGTGGCGTATGCTCCGCTCGTGGGGATGGCCCGCTATTTCTATCGGTTGCAATGACCATAGGAAAACCCCGCATCCCTTATGGGGCACGAGGTTTATGTGGTGGGCGAGTAGGGACTCGAACCCTAGACCCGCTGATTAAGAGTCAGCTGCTCTACCAACTGAGCTACTCGCCCGTCTAACTATCTGGTAGCGGCGG
>JAJZZH010000143.1 GCA_021797675.1 Bacillota bacterium
CATCATGACCGCGATATCAATGCGGCGATCAATTTACGGAAAGTGGCCGAGAGTTCGATGGACGGCTGTCCATCCGAGTCTGCTTCCATGTCCTGAGCGTTGCGAAGGAAACGGCAGACTGGCTCGGTGACTAGCCTGGGGAGCATCCGCCGGTGGACGACCGGTCCTCGAGACCCTAAGAAGCCGTGATGCGCTGAACCAGGAAGGTGGCGACAAATGTGGTCAGCAATGATCAAATTTGGATAAGTCCATCAGAACGGTTTTTAAGTAATTGTACGAAGTGGTGCCGGTGATCCTTGCGAGCAGCGTCTCCCAAATAGAAACCCATGTACCAAAATGGGGTTGCAGAATTGCCTGAGCCTAGTCTTTGAGGTGAGCACGAGAATTCAGGGCGGTTGCCGTCCGCCCCATGTCAGGCCAAAACCGTGAACGGGAAAGTTTTGGTATCATATATTCACGTGTAATGCCTACGAGGAAAAGGGGGCGGGTATGGCTATTTACGACGTGTCGGTGTCAATTGATCCGCAAATGGTGGTTTGGCCGGGGGATCCCGAACCTGTCGTCCGTTTGCTCAGGGATCGCGGGCAAGGATCCGCGGCCACGGTGCGGCAGATTTCGCTGTCTACCCATGCCGGGACACATGTGGATGCGCCCGAGCATTTTATATCCGGGGGGAGGTCCGTCGACCAGATTGCCCTTGAGCGGATGGTGGGCGAGTGTCAGGTGCTTGAGGTGAGCACCCAGGAGTCCATCATCGGCCCCGAGGATCTGCAATCTGCCTGGCCTTCCGGTGCAGGAGGTCCGTCGCGGGTCTTGTTAAGAACGCGGAATAGCCAGCAACGACTGCTGGAAGCCAGGGGATTTCACCCCGACTTTCAGGCATTGTCGGGTCCCGCGGCAGCGTGGCTCGTTGATCGCGGCGTGATCACGGTAGGGATCGACTACTACTCGATTGAGCCCTTTCGCACACCAGGACACCCAGTCCATATGGCGCTGTTATCGCAGGATATCTTGGTCATCGAAGGGGTGAATTTGGCGGATATTTTTCCGGGCCGATACCGGTTGCTGTGCTTGCCGCTTCGCATCGCCGGTAGCGACGGTGCTCCGGCGAGAGTGCTCTTGGAGGATCTGACATGAGCCCAGGGATCGACCTGCTGCACATTGTGGGCGAAGTCCCCGAGGGTCGGTGGGCGATTTTTTCCCTGCCCCACGGCGATGGCAGTGAGATGATCTCGGTGGTGATTCCGCACACGTTGTGGGCACTGACGAGCCGTCAGCATCCCTTCCTTTCCGATCTCGGATTGATGGAACAGATGGGCAGGCAAGCCTTGCAACATCGCATCGCCGAGGGACGGCTCGCCCAACCCGTCATGGTTGGCGCGGAAGACGTGGGCTTGGCCCTGCCCGTGGAGCCGAAATGGTTCGCCGGGTTGAGCGTTTGTGGGACCTGCTCGAATTCGGTCCCGCCCGGCGAAGTCTTGGAAGGCATTGCGAATGCCCTGCCGCCGGATAGTCGCGGCGAGGTCGAAATCTTGGTGCTATGTCCCCGCTGCCAGGTCCAGACCCCTCATCGCCTGACACCCTATGGAATTCCCCAAGGCTAGGCACGTTTTCGATGGCGGTCCGTAAGATGAAACCGGAGGTGAACGAGAGTGCAAGCAAGCAATCGTTACAGTCCGGGCGAAGCTGCCCAACTCGACCGCTGGAACCCCATGGTGTCGCGAACTTCCCCAATCGAGATCGCGATAGTCTTTCATATTCAGAACGTCGACACGTTGCCGCCCGCACTCGAAGCGCCCATATCAGCAGAGGCGTTTCAACGGGTGCATGGTGTTTCCGGGGAACTCATCCAACGGACGGCAGACTGGCTGGTCGGCTCGGGATTCAAGGTGATTGACCGCGACCACGTCACGGTGTGGGCGCGGGGAACCTTTGACAGCGTTGCCCGCGCGCTGCATATCGACTTTGAAGAAACGTATCGTCACGGTCAGCGCAAGTTTCGACCGACGGCCGAGCCCACCCTGCCCGATTGGCTGGCTCCCTGGGTTCTCGGCGTCATCGGCTTGGATAACGTAGGGGAATTGCATCCGAAACATCGGCGCAGCACCCGATCGGACCAGTTGGCCAATGGTGGCCAAGGGTTTTTTCCGGCCGACCTGGTCAGCGCCTACAATGTGCCTTCGGGACTAGACGGAAGCGGGGTTACCATCGGAGTTTTGGAGTTTTCCAACGGATACCGTGCGGCCGATCTGAATATGTTTTGGTCCACTTTTGGCATTGCGGCGCCCTCGGTGACCTTCGTTTCGGTGGACGGGACGCCCAATGATGGTGGGGTGTCGGCCGTTGACCTGGAATGCACGCTGGATCTCGAGTGGGCCGGCGCGATGGCGCCGGGTGCGGATTTGGTGGTCTACGAGGCAGCCGCCGGCAGTTCAGACCGGTCCTTCGGCCTGTCTGTGCTGCGCAGCTTGCGATATGTGCTGCAGGACCAACAGCATCAGCCATCGGTCCTGAGCATTAGTTACGGGGACGGCGAGAGTCGATTTGCGCCGGTGACCATGCAGGCTTGGGACAATGCCATGCTGGAACTGGCGGCGCGCGGCGTCACCGTATTCGTTGCCTCCGGGGACGAGGGCGCTTACGGGTTACATGGGATGGGTCGGCCCATCCGGCATGTTGACGCACCGGCGAACTGTCCGCATGCGGTGGCCGTCGGGGGCACGCATTTGGTGCTCAACGCCGAGGGCGTCATCGGAGAAGAGACCGGTTGGACGGACACGAACAATAATGGGGCGTCTGGCGGGGGCTTGAGCCAAATCTTCGGCGTGCCCTCGTATCAGCGCGCGATTGCCTTGCCGGTATCGGCGGAGACCGGGGCCGGTCGCGGCGTGCCCGACGTGGCCCTGAACGCCGATCCTGACACCGGCTACGCGGTGGTCTTCCAAGGGGCGACCACCGTAGTCGGGGGGACCTCGGTCGCGTCACCGATCTGGGCGGCGTTTTCCGCTTTGCTGCAGGAAAGTCGTCGTCGGGCGGGCAAGGGACAATTGCTATGCCTTCACCACCACCTGTACCAACTGGGAGAGGCACCCTCCTATCACGATATTACCGTGGGCAACAACAACTACTATGGCGTCGTTGGCTACCACTGTACGCCCGGTTGGGACGCCGTAACCGGTTTGGGATCCGTGGATGTCAGTGCCTGGATCGCCGCGCTGAGCTAGACCAGCACCGTGCCCGCACACGTCTTGGGCTAGCCGGTGTATGTTAGCCATTGTCGCAAGCGCAGAGCCTGATCGTCTGACATGGGGTCGCTCACGGCAACCTTGACATCGTTTGGCGGAGCTTGGCCCAGGGTCGTGGCCTGGGTCTCCAGGCGCCCGCGGCGAAACCAGTGGAGGGTCACGACGTCTCCGGGCACGTGGTCTTCCTCGATACGCCGCTCCACGTCTTCCGGTTTTTCCACCCAGAAACCGTTCAGTGCCACGATGCGGTCTCCAGGAGCGAGCCTGCTGGCGGCCGGACCGTTCCGGTAGCTGGTTTCGACCTCCACGTAGGCACGATGAGCCCATCGGAGCTTAACGCCCAGCCAAGCTCTGGGAACGGTCGGCGATCGGTCTACGGGTTCGGATTCCGAGCCCGTAGGCTTCCATTGTCGTTGGACGGTGAGCCCGGCCCACGACAGAAGATCGTCCAAGGGCAAGGGATCCACCGAGTCCACGTAACGGCGGAAGAAGTCGTCAAATGAGCTCTGGCTCACCTCTTCCACCATTTCCTGGTACGCGGCCTCAGGGAAGCCGACTCGCTTACGCCCATAGCGGTCGTATAGGCGACGGAGCACGTCGTCCAAGCTGGCTTTGCCCTCGCTGCGGCGCCGAATTTCCAGGTCGAGGCAAAGCCCGACCAGTTCGCCTTTTAGATAGTACGAGATCTGGAGATTGGGAGTCTCTGGGCCGGGGTGATAAAATTTTGTCCAGGCTTCGAGACTGGCTTGGGACAGACTTTGGACGAAGCGCCCGGGTTGTTGCTCGTAGGTTTGGATGGCGGTGGCGAGCCGTTCGAGATATTCATCAAACTGGTATAAACCCGCCCGTAAGAGCAGCAATCCCGCGTAATACTCGGTCAAGCCCTCCATGGCCCATAAGAGGCGGGTGTAGACTTCGCGGTCATAATCGAAGGGGCCCAAGGCTTCCGGATGAATGCGCTTGACGTTCCACAGATGAAAGACCTCGTGGGCAATGAGCCCGAGGACTCGGCGGTAAGATTTCGATCCAGGCCGAAAACTGAAGCGTTCCATGCCGCAGGTGGTCGAGTTCAGATGTTCCAATCCCCCCAAACGACGGTCGGTCAGATGGAAGATAAAGACATAGCGCAGGTAGGGTAGTTCCCCGAACAGCTCGCGCTCCCCATGCACGATTTTCTGAAGGTCGGCGACAAGCCGTTTCGGATCTTCATTGCCGCTTCCCCAAATGGCGACCGTATGCGGAATGCCGTCGACATCAAATGCGAGTTCGCGCTGCGTCCCCACCTCTACCGGCGAATCGATGAGAACGTCGTAGTCGGCCGCCCGGTAACGATGCGGGTGGCCGGGCACCGGATCGAGTCCGGTCGAAACCCGCCAGCTGGGTGGCACCGCAATATCGATGATGTGCGGGACGGCTTTGAGGTCGTCGACCAAGAAAAACAGCTGGGCGCCGTTCCAATAGGCGTGGGTGAGATCCAGATGGCTGGTGCGAACCCCCAGCTCGTAAGCGTAGACTTGATAGTCCACGACGAGGGAGCCCTGAAGAGGAGTCTCGAAATCCCACTGATTTTTCGAGGATTGCATCAGGGGCCACTCCGTGCGATTGAAGGTCAGCCGCACATCGAACACGTTGCGGGAAAAATCGCCGATTCGATACGACCCCGGCGTCCACACTGGCAGGCGCAGGCGATGCCGGCCCGCCGGCAAGTCGGTTACCGTCAAGGTTATCTGATATAGGTGCGCTCCGGGATCCGGAAAGGCTACGCGATAATCAATGCTCAGCGGTGACATCGAAACGTGATTGCCTCCTCGTATCAAAGACTTCGGCTAGACCTTATGGCGGGAGCGCTTGGCAGGGTCAGGCCCCGCTACGGGAACCCGACACCATGCCAACGGCCACATCTATTATGGACGAAAACGGAGTCGAGGCGGGTGTGCCTTGTGTTGGTGAGTAAGGATGTCCCCTAAATGGCGATAACTGCAACGCAAGGAATTTTGGTAGGTTGGTGACAAAGTAACTCCTCATCACATGATGTCTGCTCGACCGATGAGGAGAAGTTGTAGCTATGATGATAGCGGACGGCCAACCCAATGGCAAGGAAAATCACATCATTGCCTCATCATTGCCGAATGGGTGGAAAAGGAGACCGCGGTGGTCGTGCAGAAGATTCTTCAGCGCTTGTCGCCTGCCGTCCGACATACTACCTTAGCGGCCATCGAACCGGCATACCGACGCTGAGCATGAGGGAAGCGGGCCTGTGCGCCCCCTTCGAGCCGACACCGCCCCCGCTATCCGCCGCGAAAGATGACCCCCCCAAGCCGTCATCCTGGCCGGCGGAGTATTGGGTTTGAGCGGCAGGCCGACTTCTTGCCCCGCTTGCATGCCCACGCGGTAGGGGCGGGTTTGGAAGACCCCTCCTGCGACCACGTCATCCTCGTCGGCGATGGGGCCCGCTGAACTTGGGAGCAGGATGTGGAGCAACTACGCGTTGGTGGTAAGAAAATCCTCGATTTCTATCCTGCCACTCAACGCACTTGGGCCGTGGCGGACGCGGTGTGGCCCCAGCATACCGTGTCCCACAAAGAGGGGGCGGAGGATGTTCTCCGTCGGCTCCGCCATGAAGGGGGTAGAGTCCTCCATGCGGTTTGCAAGTCCGTGCCACCGTTATCGGCAGCCCGGCTTTAGGTAGCCCGAGAACAAGTCCACTTTGCATGTCATCACGACCGACTGGACTGTCTGCGCCATCGGTCGGCCGGGCTGCCGATCGGGTCCGGGATCCTCGAGCGCGTGCATGGCCGTACGGAAACAACGCGACCGTGGGAGCGGGATGCGCTGGATGGAAGCCGGTGCCCAAACGATCGAGGCTCCATCCTTCAGGGCGTTGGCTAGCCTTCCAGCCGCAGCCGTGGACCCAAATGGTCCGGCTTTCTCGGGTGATTCACCATGTTAATGCGCACCTTCTCAGACTGAGGCGCTAGCGCGCTTCGAAGCGAATGAATCCTCCCCCAGACTGAACAGGGCCCTTCTGAATCGCCTTATTTCTAACCCAGAAAAAGACTTGTGATAGACTATGGAAAACTCTGTCGTCAGCGCGCGGGGCGATGTTTCCTGCGAATGACGAATACTATGGAGGCGTTGTGAGGGGACGAGTCGCCGTGGCATCGGAGCAAGACTGGGTCGATATCGGACAACGCATGGATAATCAGACCGCCACGAGATTCTATTGGTCACTCACCATTATGGCCACCCTTGGCGGATTTTTATTTGGCTACGACACATCTAACATTGAATCGGATTTGAATTTCGTGCCGTATCACCTGGCTCCTTGGGCTCTCGGCTACTTACTGGCGGGGGCGAGTCTCGTGCCGCGGTGGGAGCGGTGGTAGCGGGCCCTCTCACCGACCGCTTCGGGCGCAAGTCATTCTTAGTGTTAAACGCAGGAGTCTATGCAGCCGGCGCCATCCTATCGGCGTTCACGGTGGATGCCACCATGCTGCTCTTAGCGCGAACACTGGTCGGGCTCGCTGTCGTCGGGGCAGACTCCGCGATTGCCACGGCTTATATAGCGGAATATGCGCCTAAAAGTCGGAGAGGCACGCTAGGCAATCTTGCAACAGTGGATGATTACCATTGGGATTCTCGTTGCCTACATCATCGCCATTATCATTTTTTCGATCTGGCCCCATCAAGCATACACCATAGACTGGCGTGTCATCCTGGGCCTCGGAGCGGTCCCGGCCCTCATCGGACTGCTGTTTCGCGTACGCATGCCAGAGTCGCCGAGGTGGCTGATGGAGCATGGCCGATGGGACCGTTTGCAGTCCGTGCTAGCCACTTTGGGTATTCAGCTATCGCAATCAGAACTCGAGCAGGCCGCACAACATCAGACGAAGACCGAAAAGCGAGCCCGCCTGACCCCAGGCGTCAAACGGGCTTTGGTCATTGCGGGCGTCTTTATGATTTTTCAGCAGATCACGGGAATCAACGTCGCCTTTTACTACGGACCCAAAGTCCTCCTGCCATACTTCTCCTCAGCGCACATGACGGCGGTGATGGCAGCGGTCCGGGACACGGAGGCCACTTTGGGTTTGGCCGCGGTGAATGTCGCAGCCACCTATATCGGATTTCGAAGCATTGATACCTACGGGCGCAAGGGATTGGCTCGACTCGGATACGGCGGCATGGCCTTTTTCATGCTAATTGCAGCCATGGTGTTAGGGTTTAGCGGGACCCTCCGTGCTGTCGCGATATTGATTGCTTTGGCTGGCTTCATTACCTTCTTTGCCTTCGGCGTCGGCGGTACGGGATGGATTATTGAAGGTGAGTATTTCCCTACCGAAGTACGCGGTAGAGCCTCATCCACCGTGGCCTTCATCAACTGGATGGCCAATTTTGCCATTGTTGAGGTGTTCCCCATATTGATGAATCGCATCGGGCTCGGCGGAGTGATGATGCTTTTTGCGCTCTTGGCCGTCTTGGCAACCGTATTTGTTAGCGGATGGCTTCCGGAGACCAAAGGCCTGTCGCTTGAGGAAATTTCATCGCAGTTCGAAGGCGATGCCACTCGCTGACCCATTTGCGACGGCAACCCAAGCTGGCAGCGCACAGAGACCGGCGGCTCCAGGTCCCCATACGTTCTTGGTTGCGTTGGATGGGGCCATGGTCCACACGAAATGATTGCGGGACGGCCATCGGGGATGGCACGAGGGGAAGGTGGGGCAGGCACTCGCTTCGAAACGACCAGTGGGGAATTTCTCACGCCGAAAGTGGGGATGCTTAGGCTGTTCCAGGCGCGCCAGCCACATAAATCCCAAATCTTCTCGGCAAGCCTGACTGATTCGGCGGGAGCTAAAGCGATGCGTTAGATAGCCATACGCGAACAATTTCA
>JAJZZH010000142.1 GCA_021797675.1 Bacillota bacterium
GTTGACCGATTGGTGTTACTGCTGCTACCTGTCAGACGTGGCCGTGGCTCAGAAGTACCAGGGGTCCGGCATCGGGAGGGCCTTGCTAGAACGAGTTCGAGCCGAGATTGGCGATGCGGTGACGCTGGTCTTGGTTTCCGCTCCCGAAGCCCACCAGTTTTATCAGCGGATTGGTCTATCGCCTACGCCTTAAGGGCAAGTCCCTTCGCGGAATGGAACGCCCAGGCAGCCTGATATGGTTATATCGACGGGGGGATATACCGATGAGTGAGTTCGGATTGTATACCAAGTTCACTACGCATGACGGTCAACGCGACGTGTTGGTCCCGATTTTATTGGAGGCGGCCGAGAGCCATGGCCTTGGTCGACGGTTGTGACCTGTATGTCGTCAACATTCCGGATGACGAGCCAAACGGTGTGTGGGTGACAGAAATCTGGCGTGACTCCGTAGCACACGAAGCTTGGTTGTCCTTGGACGCGGCCATGGCACTAATCCAGCGGGCGAGACCGCTGATTGTTGGGGTGGAGCAAGTTAAGCTTCGGCCAGTAGGCGGCGCGGGAATTTAGCCTGGAGTACATTCGAGGGCGAGAGTCCCCGTGGAATTCCGGTGTCGCAGGTTGCATGGCGGTTAGCGATACCGACGAGCCGGGTGGTACAATGGATCCCAAAGGGAGGTGTGTCGGGTGGTAAAGCGGTTAGACGGTCCCGACGCCGAGCAGTTCCATCGCGTCGTGGACGCCGAGAATACCATTGTCGTCGTCGATGGAGTGCCCTACCTCATTGCGCGACTCCCCCTATTAAACGAGGTGGATTTGGAAATTGAGGGGGATCCCGACCTGAAAGCGAGTGTCCGACGCGCCAAGGAAGACATTCGTATGGGCCGAGTTTATACCACCGAAGAGGCCTTTCGACTGTTGGATGAAGGATTGGACCGGTGAGCCTCACGATTCGGTGGTCGCGTGAGGCCCTCCGTTTGCTCCAAGCCATCGAGAGTCCCCGCTTTTCAACCCGTGAAACCGCCGAGTACCGCCGTCGCCTGATGGGCGAAATTGAACGGAAAATCCAGGTGTTGGGAACCAGCACGCCATCCCCCGAGGAGCAATACCAGGGGACCTACCGCATCCTGGTCGAGCCATACAAGGTCTATTACTCGCTGAATGCGGCACACACTGAAGCCTACATCGAAGCGATCAAGCACATGCGCATGCAGTGAACAGGGAACACTCCTCTGGTCGCCATCGATTCAATAACTCACCGTTCTTTATGGGCCACTGCTTCTATCCATTCTTTTGGTTGCAAGCAGACAAAGTTATTGGAGCTAATCAGCGAGATTCGGGGGCGTTCGTGCATTAGTACCTCCCGCCGGTCAAGCGATTTTTACCGACTATCCCTTTCCTGATTGTTTCCGCTGAGGTTATATGGCCTAAAGTTACTCTAATTGCCTGTCCAAGAGTTGATTGGTATGCTGACCATCATGGACCTTACCGTATTGGTTTTGAGAATTTAGATTGAGAAGGTCTTGAGAGGGGTATCGAGAGAAGGTGCCGGTGGGGGTACAGCCTGAGCTATCGAAAGAAGGCCCCCCGCGCCGGTCGCTTCGGTCGATCTCGCTATGGACGAACAGATGGGTTCTCTGCCCCGTCGAATGGGCTGGGCAGGGCCAGCAACGAGGCGGTACTCAAGGAGGGCAAAGTGCGGAGAGCGCCCCGAGGACGCTCTCCAACCCACAACATGATCATGATAAAGGATTATGCCTTACAACGGCAAGGGGCCTCCAACCTTTTTTAGTGCGGAGTAGGGAAGCCGTTCCGCCGTGCCCGGTGTGTCACGGCACCTTGCGCGTGGATAAAGCGGTAACCCGGCAGCGCCGCCGCCCGTCGGGGGAGATCTATCAGCTCATCCTGCGTCAGTTCCGGTGTGATCAGTGCCGGCGCTACCACCGCGAATTGCCGGACCTGTTGGTGCCGTATAAGCGCTACGACGCGGAGAGCATCGAAGCCGGATTGCTGAACGATCCCGACACCCCGGTGGCGGCCGATGATTCCACCTTGGCGCGGTGGCGGCGGTGGTTCGCGGGATGGAGCCTCACCGCCGCGCACGGGTTGCAGGCGCTAGCGAAGCGCTCGGGGGCCGGGGGAGCGGACCTTATCGGGTCCCGTCCGCTTCCGCCCCTACTCCACCGTTTGGGACCATGGGTGGGCGATGCCCGGGGCTGGTTAGCCCGGGCGGTGCGCCCGCTGGTGAATGCGCGCTTATATGCGTTTGCCGTGGGAAGTCCGGGCGCGGACCGCCCGGATCGTTCTGCGTGGCCTTCCGGCCCCTAGGGCCCTAGGCTAGCCTCAGACCCTTTAAAGGAGGCTAGTCAACGATGTCGGATCATCGCCATGATGCCGAGGATGAGGCCGTGCAGCGCTACCAAGCGATCGCGCCCTTGCTGGCGGACGGCCTGGATGCGGGGAAAGCGCGGCAACTCAAACAGGTCTGGTGCGCGCAGACGGGACTCTCCGAGCGGACGTTGCGGCGCTACCTCGCCCGCTATCTCACCCAGGGCTGGGAAGGACTCAAACCGCGGAGTAAAGGGCCGCGTCGGCGGCCCGAGACCCTCCCCGAGGCGGTCCTGGAGGAAGCGATTCTGCTGCGCCGGGAGGTCCCGACCCGGAGTGTCGCGCAACTCATTCAGATTCTGGAATGGGAGAAGCGCGTGGCCCCCGGCCAGATCAAGCGAAGTACGCTTCAAGCGCGCTTGGCCGAGCGCGGGTACAGTACTCGGCAGATGCGGGTGTATGCGCAGCCGGGGATTGCTGCCCGCCGGTTTCAACGGCGTCACCGCAACGCACTGTGGCAAAGTGACATTAAATATGGGCCTTACCTGCCCCTGGGGCCCAAAGGCGCCAAACAGCAAGTCTACTTGGTCGCCTTTTTAGACGACGCTACGCGCTTCGTGGTCTATGGTGCCTTTTATCCGACACTGGATCAAGTGATCGTGGAAGATGCGCTGCGCCAGGCCCTCGAAGGCTATGGCGTGCCCGAAGCAGTCTACTTTGATAACGGTACCCAGTACAAAACGCACCAGATGACCCGGATTTGTAGTAAGCTGAGCATTCGCTTGCTTTTCACGAAGCCCTATGCGCCCGAGTCAAAGGGTTATGAGTACTTAATTATTATGGAAAGTCGGGTCTGGAAGGCCGCATGGAAAGTGGCGGTTATTGAAAAAGTCTTTTCATAATCTGTCGACTCCTCCACACTGAGGACGCGCTTCGGCGCGAAAATCGGGTAGAGGAGGATACCAAACATGGATGCAAACAACGAAGATATCGAAATACCGCAGAGCCTATCGGCCTTAGTGCTCGCCACGCGGGAGTCCCTGCTCCGGGCTCATTACACGGAGAAATCGCTCCAATGCCTGGACCGAGTGTGGCGGGATCTAGAACAAAGCTGGCCCAGGGACATCACCGGACCGTTCACCCGCGAATACGGCCTGGATTTCTTGGCTCGGCGCTATGGCTTGGTAGTTACCGAAGACCGAGGACCAGCTACCGTCCTCGACCAACATCGGCTCCGGGCCATCGAGTTGCTGTTGGACACTCAGGCTCACCACCCGTTTGCCAACCGTCGGCGTCGGGGGCCGAGCGCATTTGCCGGACTGTGGGCGCCGATTTGCGAGGCCTTTGTGGCCTTCGAAATCCAGGCGGGCCGAGCGGCCCGCACCATGGATTCCCATCGGCTCTATCTCACCCGGTTCACCGGATTTCTCCAGACGGCGGGGGTGGAAGCCCCGTCGTCCCTGGATTCGCTCGTGCTCACGGAGTTCATTCAGCACACCGGCGAGCACTTTTCGCGGAGCACGCTTTATTGTACCTCATGTTGGTTGCGGGGGTTCTTGCGCTACTTGTATCGGCAGGGGCATACCGCCCGCGATCTGACCATCTTCGTCCCTCCGGTAGCCGGTGTCAAAAAGGCCCATCTCCCGTCGGCGTATGGAATCAGCGACGTGCAACGTTTGATGGCCATCGTAGATCGGGCGAATCCTAAGGGCCGGCGGGACTACGCCATGATCCTGCTGGCGTGTCGCCTGGGGCTTCGCGCGTCCGACATCTGCAACCTGACGTTCGAGAACTTCCACTGGGATACGGATATCTTGACGGTCATCCAACAGAAGACCGGCGAGCGGGTCGTCCTGCCGCTCCTCGGCGACGTCGGAACGGCGGTTATCGAGTATATCAAATTCGGACGACCGGCGTATGACGGGTCGACCGTGTTTCTCCGGCACATAGCCCCGGTGGGGCCGCTGACCTCGACTACGCTCCACAGTATCGTGAGCCACTACCTGACCCGGGCGGGGATCCCTATTCCGCCAGGGAAAAAGCATGGCCCGCATGCCCTCCGCCACAGTTTGGCGTCCGCGCTTTTAAAGCAGGCCACGCCGTTACCGATCATCGCGGCCGTCCTAGGCCACCGCGACAGCACCAGTACTGGCACCTATTTGACCATCGATCTCACCCAACTCCGCACGCTTGCTCTGGAGGTGCCGCCTGTACAGGCGGGCTGGTAGAAAGGAGGTATCGTCATGAGTGACTATCACGGTAGGCTCGCGGCCCATCTAGCCGCGTTTGTCGCGTTTAAGCAATCCCTGGGCTTTGAGTACCACACGGAGGCAGCAATGCTCCGACAGTTTGATCGGTGGACCCAGACCCAGCCGGACGCGGGCGACACGTTGACCGAGGCGTTGGTCCAGCGCTGGCTGACCTTCAGCCCCCAACGCGGAAGCAAAACGCGGCGGCGGTGGGAAGGCCTACTCCGACACCTCAGTCTGTATCTGAACACGAAGGGCATACCGACCTATATTCCCGAGCCGCGGGCACCCAGTTCCCACTATACCTTCATCCCCCACATCTATACCGCCCATGAGCTCGCTCGGATCTTCACGGAAGCCGACCACGTGCCCCCCCATCGCCGTTCGACGCTGCCTCAGGTCTTCCCGGTACTCCTCCGCATGCTGTATGGGTGTGGTCTTCGCGTTTCGGAAGCCACCCATCTGACGTTGGCGGATACTGACTGGGAAGAGCACACCCTGAACATCCGGCACAGCAAGTTTGGCAAAGATCGGCGGCTGCCGATGTCTCCGTCGCTGACCACCATCTGTCAAACCTATACCGAAGCCGTACATCCAGCGTCTCCGGGCACGACGTTTTTCTTTTGTCATCGCGACGGCAGTCCGATATCGGAGGATTCGGTTTACCGACGCTTTCGCGACGTCCTGTGGTTGGCGGGAATTCCCCACCGCGGAAACGGCCAGGGTCCTCGGGTTCATGATCTGAGACATTCGTTTGCTGTCCATACGTTAAAGGCGGCGGTGGATCGCGGGGTCGCGATGGAGGTGGTCTTACCGGTCCTCTCCGCCTACTTGGGGCATGCCTCCTTGGCAGCCACCGAGCAATATGTCCGCCTGACGGCGGACGCTTTCCCGGAGATCCGGGACCAGCTCGACCGGGCTACGGGCTGGGTGATTCCGGAGGTGGCTTGCGAATGACGACTAAACCGACGGATTTCGGCTATCATCTCAGCCGCTACTTCCTCCAGCACCTTTCTGGGCAGCTCGGGCTAAGCGCCAACACGATCCGATCCTACCGAGACGCCTTCGCCTCCTACCTGGAGTTCTGCCAGGCGGTCGACCATCTGGGACCCGAGCGCTTGACCCTCGCGATGCTTACCCCCGACCGGGTTGCCGCGTTTCTTACGTGGTTAGAGGAGCACCGCGGCTGTGCGGTGGCCACCCGCAACCAGCGGCTGGCGGCGGTGCGGGCCTTCGCGCGATACCTCGAGACGGCAGCCCCGGAGTTGTTATATCAGTGGCAACAACTGCTGGCCATGCGCCGCAAGCGCCAACCCCGGCCCGCCATCAACTATCTGACGTTGGCGGCGATGGAGCGTCTTCTCGCTGCACCCGACCGCACCACGCGAACCGGGCGTCGGCACCTGGTGCTCCTTAGCGTGCTCTACGATACGGGCGCCAGAGTCCAAGAACTCGCCGACGCCCGAGCTCAGGATCTCCGTTTGGACTCGCCGGCAACTCTGCAGTTGACCGGAAAGGGCCAGAAAACGCGGATCGTGCCGTTGATGACGCCGACCGCCAAGTTACTACAGCAATATGTCATCGAAGCTGGTTTGGATGACCCAGCCTATGGGCCTCATCCGCTGTTTCCCAACCGTTTGGGGAAGAAGATGACCCGTGAAGGCATTACCTACCTCGTAAAGAAATACGCGGAACAGGCGCGCAGGGTCGACCCGGCCGGTATACCGGCCGGCGTCTCACCCCACCTCCTGAGACACTCGAAAGCCATGCACCTGCTCCAATCCGACGTAAATCTCGTCTACATTCGCGATTTACTGGGACATGTGAGCATCGCCACGACGGAAGTTTATGCGCGAGCGGACAGTGAAATGAAGCGCCGCGCCCTTGAGGCCGCCTATCCGAGTGAGGTGGCGACGAGCCTCCCTCCATGGCAGACCGATGCGGATCTCCTGACGTGGCTTAAGTCGCTGGGACACTGAACCACCGCAACCGTTATGGAAAGTTCAGCTCCTGTATCCGCCTGTTCTTGCAGGACGGACAGGGCAGGACTTTCCATAATAATTAAGTACTCATAACCCGTCGGATGCGGCGGGAAGTTCCGGGGGCCAGGATGCGCGGCCCGACCTTGAACCGCCAACGCAATTTGGCCCAAGATGTAGACGAGGTCGTTCGCGGGGCTTGCCCTCCCCGCGGGTTCGAAGCGGGGGCCGGGCTCGATCGCCTGCAACCACGCGACCAGGCCCCGCTGTCGAAACTGTTGGTACCAGGCCACCTGCGGAGGGGTCAGGGGCGGATGACAAAACGCCTCCCGGAGAATTTCGTACACGTACAGCGCGCGGTCGGTGTGCCCGGTTTCGCCCCTACGCCCCTCCCGCGTAGGGGCTAGCGTGGGTTTCGGTCCCGTAACGCCCGCGCAAGGCTCCGGGGATGAATGCTGATGGCAAATTCTTGGTGCACCCAGTCGGCCAACTGGCGGTAATTCCACTCGGGATGCGTGACGTGCGCCGCGTACGCGGCGCTCACGACCGCGGAGGAAAGTTTATGGGGGCCCCGCGGGCCTGGGCGGTCGCGCACCAATCCCATCAGCCCTTGGGCGGCCCAGGCGGCTTGCGCCTGGTAAAAGGCAGGGCGGGAAAAGCCAAACAAGGCCACCGTTTGCGTTACGGTCTGCCCTTCATGCTGAACCCGGCGGAGCATTTCGTACTTCACCTGGACCAGATCATGGGCATCAAAGAAATCCGGGTGCTCGAGAAACAGCGGATCCCGCACTGTCTGCGCGCCCGGATTCCACGCGCGCGTCTGACGCAGTGACGCTTCCTTCTCGTCGATGGACATCCTGTGCTGACACTCCTTCAGAACGATATGTGGTGACAATTATATGCCTCTCCCGTTTGGAATGCAACGTGGTGGTCGATATACGCATGGCAAGGTATAGCGGTAACCCTTCCATGGACACAAAATTAGCTTTACAGCAGCACAAAATTGCCTTTACACACCACAGCCTCCCTCGGAAACATCCCGGACCCAGGACACGAGAGCCAGACAATCTGCCAGCCGCAAGAGCGAGCGTCCCGCAGAAATCACCAGCCATGCGTCCACGGGCGTCAAGCTGGTCCATGCGCGCGGAATGCTCCTCAGGTGGCCCTGATCATCGGGAAAAAAGACCCGCTCTTCCCCCCACGTGTGGCGCAACCCGAGAGATTCAAAAGCCTGGCCGGACAACGGATGAAAAGGGTGGGTGACCAAAAAACTTCCGTCGGTTACAGCGGATGGGGGTGCATTACACGGTGGAGTCCAAGCCAGTCGTCGAGCGGCAGATGCAATTTGTTCGGGACAGTGCCTGGACCGGCCAGTCCTGGCCGGATCTCTCGGCGGCCCAAGGGGGCGCCGAGAGGTGGTGTCGAACGGTGGCGGGCCAGCGCATCCACGGGACCACGGGACGCCGTCCCTAC
>JAJZZH010000100.1 GCA_021797675.1 Bacillota bacterium
ACATTGTCGCATTCTGCAACGCAACGGAGGATGGCACTATGCACAAAAACCCATTTCCGCCTAGCGGCGGAAGCCCGCTTTCCTCCCCACGGCTAAAGCCGGGGGCTTCTCGCGGGCATTCGGTGAGGGGAGGATGGGGCATGTTCGAAGTTCATAACAAGATCACCGTGATGTCGGCCGAACAGGCCAGACACGTGGAGTCGGCATTTTCCGGGGCCGGTCATCGCATGGCGGCCATTCCGGGCTTTAAGGAATTTCACCTGCTAAAATCGCAAGATGGCAGCCATTACCTGGTGCGCGTCGTCTGGGAATCAGAGGAGAGGTTTCGGCAATGGGTTAAGAGCGATCACTTCAAGCAGGCGCACAGCGGCCAAGCGGGCAACGGTACGAACGCGGAGCTAAGCCAATACGAGATTATCCTGTAGGATAGAGGGCTTTGGCCCTCTTCGCGCTTGGCGACGATTGCGTTGATCCCCTCAACCCCGACATGTAGCAGGGTCAGTCGGTGCCTGACATTCCCTCCGTCCTGAAGGCTGGGGATGCCCGGTGGGTTCTGGCAGCCCGTGCATGTCCCCGTGTTCTGGTGTAGTCTCGGGATTGATCGCGGCGGCACCCCCACCTGGCTACGCCCGGGATCTTCGACGGTTTCCGCCGCTTTCACGTCGATGGGCTTGAGATATCCGGATTGGTAGACCGGCCCGTGCCGCGCGGGCGGTTGGCCGCGGCGGGGTCCCCGCCCGGCGGACATTCCCACGACGAATCCGCGCCCGATGCCCGAATCCACTGCCCTCCGGGGACGGTGAGCGTGTAGACCAACGGGATGCCCCCACCGAGTTCCTAGATCACACGGTTTAGCCCGCCCGCTGCCGCCCGTGCGTCCCGGGGATCCGCGACCGAGCCTTGCGCCCACACCGTCCTGTTGACAATGCCGGGCGGATCTTCGAGTTGCAACCGCCCTGTGGTGTTGGCTGACGGTGGTGCTGAATTTTTGCTGGCGCACAGCCTTGTGCGCGGGCGACCAATCCGCCGGCGTAGGTCGCCCACGCGCCCGGGTCGATTTCTTCGTCCACGCTGCCCGCTCAGGATGCGACATGGACGAACTAGGCCGTATCGGAATCATACGGGATGACCACCATGGCCCAAATGTCGAATGAGGGCACCAGGACTCTCAGCGCTTTACCTCGGACGTGATCCACCCACACGGGATCTTCCGATCGCCAAAGGGCCTCCTCCGCTCTCTGCACGAGCACGGCACTCACCGGATGATTCCATTCAATCGTAAGCTCTATCGACGGGGTCGGCGTAAACGGCTCCTCATGAATCGCATCCCACCGATCGTCTTGGACCCACGTCAAGTTTATCAAGTGCACCACCAGCCCTTGGTCGGTGCAGGTGACCCGCGTCCATACATGGCCGGCCTCAGGCTCGACGGACGTCGGCACCCCACGTATCAGCACGGTGTCGTTGATGCCCCCACCAAAGCTCCAGGTGACGTCCTCGACGGTTGGCCCCGACAGCCAATCGGCGTCAGCCGTGATCAAGTCGTACATCGCACGCAGGGGTTCAACTAGCGTCGACGGCATGGCCACATGATCCGGATAATAGGCTTCTGCCAGCATGGCGCCCGCCTCGCCCAGAAATAGATGATGGCCTCCGCTGGCGTGGATAATCGCCGACAGCAGCAAAACACTGCGGGTCACGGGCCACGAGACATCAGAATGCAGGGAGGATTTAGCGGCTTTGAGGTAGGCCGCGAGAATGACTTGCTTGCCCGTGCCAGCTGATCGCAATCGGGTGACGAGCTCGGCGAGATGCCGATATCGCGTCATCGGGGGCCAAACTTCCACATACAGGGCGTCCTGATGCCGAAGTGCGGTGTCGCGGACGGAATACGTTGACACATTGTTAAAAACAAGACCGGCCCGGGCACCGAGCCGATCACGGCACGCGTCGATCAATGCGCCATATTCTTGGCCCATCCACACCGTCGCACCGTTGTGCCTGCGAGCCGATTTGGGGAACCCATATTGATCGAGGTGCAGACCGTCAAAGCCAAATGTCAAGACGCGCTGAAATTCCCCAAGGATATGTTCCCTCCACGCGGAATGTTCGCTGATATCCATCAAATGAAAGCGATCGATGAGTGCATATTGGTGGCCTTGATTGTCATACAGCCCTTCCTCCGGGTGCGTTTTCGCATAATCGGCCAACGCGGCGTAGACCGGAGCATAAGCCAGGCAGGCCGTTCCCATTGCCTGCATCGCCTGCATCCGTGCCGTGATTCCTGCCGTGGCCAATTTTCGCCCCATCGGATCGGTGAACTCCGGCGCGTGGGGGACCAAGGCGTCGTGGCGCTCCATCCAATCATAGAACTGGACGACATTCAAGTGAAACGCACGAAAAAACCGCTGGTAGGACTCATAGGTGTTCTTCAACGTGTAGTCGGATAGGAATCCGTAGCGCGGCGTCTGGCGCCAGTGGTCCCGCACGTCAAATGCGGTCCGAGCGCGAAGGGTCTCTCCGCCGTGCGTCACGTCGACCAGGACGCGATACCCTCCCCGGGCGAACGGTCCCAGATCCATCACGGAAGACGCGGCTTCCCGCAGTTCGCCTATCGTCGTCGACCAGATGCCCACCACGCGCTGGACCCTCAACACCATCACCTGCACGACGGCCTGCTCCGGCAGGCCCCTCAACAGTTCGAACTGGAGTTCGATCGATGCACCGGGGTGGAACTGGGACTGACTCGGCACCACCGAAAGACTCGACGCGTTTTCCATCTCCGTGACATCCTTTCGCTCGGTCTCGCTCGGTCGAGGCATCCCCGCCCAGCACGTCCCGGGGCTGCCTCGATCGCCCTTTACGACTTAGCAACATAGACCATATCCCAATATTTCAAAGTGGGGAGAACGAACGTCACATAGGTCCCCTGCCTATCGTGCCCGACCTGAAAGGGAAGGCGCTGGGTTGCGCCGTGGGCATAATCCGGCGAAGCCAGATACACCGCGGTGGGATGGGCGGCTCCGACCGCATAGCGCACCGTCGTATGGCGAAGCACCACGGGGGCCGGATCGCTGCCGGTCGCATCTTGCCACAGGGCAACGGGCTGATTATCCAGGTTGATCAATTGCAATACATCGAATCGGCGATTGGTCCGGCTAAACGCCCACACCGTTTGCGCAGCCCCATCCGTACTCGTGGGCACCTGGGCGATCGACACCGCAAGCCTTGCCCTATGGAGCGGGCCGCGCAGAAGATTCTCGTAGGCGGTCATGAAATTATAGTAGGACAGGAGGTCGGCTTTCAAGGACGCGCTCATGATGAGGTCATGATTGGGAAAATACGGACCGTTCAACATTTGTAGGTTGTCGCCCAATTCGATATGATCGCCTCCGCTGGCGAAGATGGTCGCGTCGGCGAGCAGAACGCCCGGCAGGCCAAAATACCCAGGGTGTTGGTCGGAGTAGCCTTGAGCCTTCGCACTATCCAGATATGCCGCCAACACCACGCCTTTGGTGTGTCGGGTCAACGTGTTGGCCTCATTGATGACGCCTTGCAGGTCGGAATAGGCCACCTGGCCGGAGCCGGGCCACGCCTCCACATAAACCACGGATTCGCGCGACGCACGGGCCACGTGGGTGAGGCCGTAGCCTCCCACGTTGTTAAAGATGACTTGCTTGTGCAACGTCGTGACCGCGGCGTTCAGAAAGGGCGCAAAGGTGGCGACGAGATTGACCGGCTGCCCCTGTGCGGTATCCACCAATCCCAGATACCCCAATTGATCCACTTGCCACCCATCAAAAGGGTACAGCTTGAATACTTTCGCCTCTTGGCCCAGGATATAGCGCCGCCATGCCGGGTTTCCCGGATTGAAGACATCAATCGCGCTGGTCTGCCAGCCGCTGGGCATGGCGTAACTGATCTGGGATTGGCCCTGCGGATCGGAGTACAGGCCCCACTTCGGATTGACGCCGGCTGACCGGTAGTCCGCCCATGCCCCATAGAGCAAGTTATAGTTAAAGGACTCCATGCCCAGGTGGTGGCCAACCGTAATCATTTCGACAATGGTCCGGCGGTAATTGGTTCGACCGGCGATGTCCTGCCAGGAGGCGGCCGGATGGGCCACGGTGCCCGCCACCGGCACGTCATGTTTCCACTGCCAGTCGTAGAATTGCAACGCATCGATATGATATGCGTTCAGTTGCTCCAGTTCCTGTTGGACTTGAGCCTTGGACCGTTTCGGGTACTCGGAGACGAATCCGTAACGGGGAAACTTGGACCACGTTGAAGAGACGTCTACGGCGGTGGCAAACGTGCTGCGGCGGGCACCCCGGTCCGTTTCAAACGTGCCCTCAAGGAAATAGCCCTGGTCGTCACGCGTTGGAGGCTTCCAGCCAAACGCCAGGGTAACCGCACGGTGCGCCGGCACGGTGACCGTCTTGGCGGGCAGTTGAGCCACGCGTTGATTGAGATGCATCGCCGTGATCTGCATGACGCCCGTGATCGGAGCCGGCCCATGGTTGACCACCTTGGCCGCTAGCTGCACGGGCTCTCCGGGAAGGTATCGCGCCCGGTTTGGCGTCAGCGCAATCTGGACCGAAGCGCTCGCCGACCCGGGGCCCGCCGCCGCCCGGCCGGGCGAGCCCCCGCAGGTCAAAGTGCCCGCCGCCACCACCGAGATGACCCCGATCCACCGTGATTTCATCATGGGGCTTCCTCCCGGTCCCTGTCGTCGGCATCGCTTGGCGCCCCCCCGGACCGCGTGGCGCGGACTGCCACATACACCCGCGTCTCAAAGGGGCGGAGGGACATCACCCGCGCTATCGTGGGGGGCACCTCCGAATAATTGCTCAGCACGAGCCGCATCGGCTGGGCTGGAAAGGCGGGCGCCGCAGGCCAGCGAAAGGTCTGCGGGGTCTGGCCAAAGTTCAAAATGGTGACCAGGCAATCGCCGGCCCACGCGCGCATGAACGCGTAGGTCCGTTCGTTCTCGGGATCGACCAGCGTATAGTCCCCGTGAATGATAACGGGATATTGGCGGCGCAGGGCAATGAGCCGCCGATAATAGGCCAAAACGGAGTCCGGGTCGGTGCGCTGGCTTTCCACATTAATCTGACGATAATTGGGATTGACCGTCAGCCAAGGCTCGCCGGTGGTAAACCCCGCTTGCGCCTCGGCCGTCCATTGCATGGGCGTTCGGGCATTATCGCGACCTTTCGCATAAATGGCGTCCATGACATCGGCAGGCGAGCGCCGTGGTTCGGCGATCTGAGCGGCATACCAATTGAGTGTTTCGATATCGCGGTAGGCGTCAATGGTGTCAAATCGGGCGTTGGTCATGCCGATTTCCTCGCCTTGGTAGATAAATGGGGTGCCTTGCAAGGTGTGTAACAAGGTGGCCAGCATCTTCGCCGACTCCGCGCGAAAGATGCCGTCATGTCCAAATCGGCTGACCATGCGCGGTTGATCGTGGTTGTTCAGGTATAGACTGTTCCACCCGCGACCGTGCAGTCCCGTTTGCCATCGACTCACGATGCGTTTGAACTCGCTGAGCTGCCAGGGGCGTACATCCCACTTGCCTTCCGGACCCGCGTCGATGTCCATCAGTTCAAACTGAAACACCATGTCAAGTTCTCCGCGATCGAAGCCAACATATTGCAACGCCTGCTCGGGTGCCACGTCTAGCGTCTCGCCGACCGTCATGACATCGTAGGAGGCGAGAACTTGGTCTCGCATTTCCTGCAAATACGCATGAACCTCGGGCCTATTCAGAAAATACGCCCCTCCCCACTCCCAGGGTCGCTCCCCGGGTGCGTTCGGCAGTCCCGGGGCTTTGGCTATGGCATTGATCACGTCCATGCGAAAACCGTCCACCCCCTTGTTTAACCACCACCGCATCATGGCATAAATGGCTTGGCGCATCGGCGGATACTCCCAGTTGAGATCCGGCTGTTGCACGGCAAACAAGTGAAGATAGTATTGTTCGGTCGCGGGATGGCGCTCCCAAACCGATCCTCCGAAAAACGACGCCCAATTGTTCGGGGGTTTGCCATCCACCCCCGGGCGCCAAATATAAAAGTTTCGGTAGGGGCCGTGGGCATCCAAGCAGGAGGCGATAAACCAGGGATGCTCATCCGATGTGTGATTGACCACGAGGTCCATCAATAATCGCATGCCTCGGGCGTGCACCTCGCGCAAGAGGATATCGAAGTCTTCCATGGTGCCAAATTCGTTCATGATGGCCTGGTAGTCACTGATGTCGTAGCCGTTGTCTCGATTGGGAGATTGGTAGATCGGACTCAACCAGAGCACGTCAACCCCCAGCCATTTGAGATAGTCCAACTTGGATAGGATTCCTCGCAGGTCACCGATGCCGTCGCCATTACTATCTTTAAAGCTGCGCGGATAGATCTGATAGACTACGGCTTGCCTCCACCACTCCGTGGGCGGCCTCTTTGTCTTCGAAGCTCGCCGGGAGTCGATGCTCGTCTTTGTCGTCATGCCTTGCTCAACCTCCTGTAGACCTGGCCCATCACGGGCTACGCGACCGGATGGGGTCCCTGCCGGCTTGGACCCTGGATTCCTGCCCGAAGATTGGGGAGGCCTAGGGCACTCGGGCTGGGGGCCTCCGGGCATCGCGACGGCTCGGCAACCCCACGCCTTCGAATCCCTGCGCCCCGGCCTGGTCTGGGCCCCATACAGGCCCAGGCGTCCGCGATCGGCGGGTCATCCTTTAATCGCCCCAGCCATGATGCCTCGCACAATGTGACGTTGGAAAATCACAAACATCACGATGATGGGCATCGTCTGAATAATCGCGGCGGCGAAAAATTCTCCCCATTGCGTGCCGTGTTCGCCCGCAAACATCATGAGCGCGATGGGCAAGGTGAATTTATTGGGATTTTGCAGAAACGTCAGGGCTTGGGTAAATTCATCCCAACCGCCCATGAAATTAAACAGCACGGCCGTCACCAGCGACGGCAGCGCCATGGGCATCATAATCCGGATAAATTCCGTCCACTTGCTGCCGCCGTCAATCAATACCGCGTCCTCCAATTCCAAGGGCACATCATCGAAAAATCCTTTCATGAGGAAGGTGGTAAACGGGATCATTCCGGACGTGTAGATGAAGATGAGGCCATAGAGATGATTCAGCAGTCCCAGATACTTCATCAAATCGAACTGGGGCAAGATAAACGTCATCCCCGGGATCATCATGGAGCCCATGAACACGGCAAAGATCACGTTGCGGCCGAAAAATCGATAGCGGGAGACCACAAACGCCGCGCCGCAGGCAATGAAGGTTCCGAGGGCCGTCGACGCCACCGAAACATAGAGGCTGCGCATAAAATATCCGGCAAAGTTGTTGGTTTGCCAGGCGGCGACGTAATTCGCGAAGGACGGATGATGGGGAAAGAACTCGGGCGGATACACCAAAGACAGTTGATTGGGTTCCAACGAAACGACCGCCATATACCAAAACGGAAACACCATCACGACCGCGAAGGCGATGATTAAGAGAAACCGCAGCATGGTCGATTTGGAATAGGTCACGATCCTCGTCCCTCCCTTACGTTCAGGACTCGTGGACGGAAAAGCCAGAACTGCACTAACGTGATGCCGATGATGAGCACCGCAATCAGCCAGGACAACGCGCCCGCATAGCCGAACTGCAGGTTGTCGAAAGCTTGCTCGTACATCCATACCAAAGGTACCTGCGTTTCGTTGGCGGGGCCGCCGCCGGTCAAGATGAATATCTGCACAAACACCTGAAAGGCGCCCATCACCAAGAGCACCGTCACAAAGAACGTGGCGCTCTTGATGCTGGGCAGGGTGACCGACCAGAACGTATGCCATTTTCCGGCCCCGTCTAGGGCAGCCGCCTCATACAGTTCCTCCGGAACCGCTTGCAGCCCGGCCAAGAAGATCATCATCGCCCAGCCGATTCCCTTCCATGAACCCAATAACGCGGCCACCACCACCGCCCGCCCAGGGTCCGCCAACCATGCAATGGGGGAATGGATGAGGTGGATGGACATGAGAAACCAATTAACCAGCCCGTAGTCCGTATTGAAGAGGTATTGAAACAGATAGGTCACCACCACCCACGACGTGATGACGGGAAAGTAATAAAAGAGCCGAAGCGGCGTCCGTCCCGGCATCGGCCGATCTAATCCGACGGCCACCAGCAACCCTAAGATGATTTGAATGGGGACCGAGACGATCATGTACAGGAGCGCGTTCCCCAGCGCGATCCGATTGGTCGGGTCATTCAGCACTTGAATGAAGTTCTGCAGTCCGACAAACTGCACCGGTCCGGTGATGGGCCAGTTGGTGAAACTCATCGCGAACGAATAGAGGATGGGATAGACGGAGAACACCAGGAAAAATGCTAACGCAGGGAGAAGAAACAGATAGATGGCCGCATGATGACGGATAGAACGTCCTAATCGAACCGATCGGCGGCGTACCCCGATCGACGGCGAGGGAACGATAGCCTTTTCCATCGCAGTTTCGCGGCGCGCGGCCTCCGCCGGGTAGGGCAGAGCAGAGCGCCGCTCCCTCCTTTCTGAGGCCGGCCATGCGCATCCGCACGCTGAGGCCGGCCACGCGCATCCGTGCCATTTTGCATCGTACCCACCGTCTTTGCGTCCAAACCCACGGCCAGGTCCGTACCTCGTCGCCGCCGTGACCCCCTGGCCACCGCGGTCGGCGATCGGCGCAGATCCCCGACGAGCTTGAGGGCCGGTTGACCGCATTGCGGTGGTCCGCGGGAATTTCCGGTCACCCATCCGCCAGCGGCAGAGGATTTGCACCCGCCGCGACGGAAGCGATTGCCTCGCGCTCGGTTTCCGTCCGTTCCCGATCTTCACCGCTCAACGTGCCACCCGCGACTTTTCGCCGCGATCCGCCTCGGCTGCCACCCCCGCCTGGATGTGAGCGCCGAGGCCCGTTTGGCGTCTCCGAGCCAACGTCCTTCCGATTGGGGTCCGCTCCCACCCGCGGGCGCTCCCCTCGGTTTACTGCCGGATCCGAATCGGCTCGCGGAGGCTGGGGCCGACGGCATCGCCCTGCCAAGCGGGGATCGAATCGTGCGCAGGGCTCGCTGGGACCTGACCCGTTCGCGTCGATTCCCCGCCAAGGCCCACCCGCGTTAAGCCGTGAGGTTCTTGCAGGCCCTCCCCGCCAGCAACGCGACCACGGGGCCGGCGAGCTCGGCTTCTCCCGGCTCGGGGTGGTGCGCCTGCCCTCGGCCGGGATGGCGGATATGCCAGCTCTTTTGACCGCGGCACCCCGTGCTTGAGCGGGAAACACCTCGATCCGTCTGAGCCCAAGGAGCGCCATTTTTCGTCCTCCCCAGGGTGCCGGCACTCCGGGTTTGGGGCCGGCGGGCTGCCGCTTAGGTGGATGCCGGTATCTGAAAAAACTGTTCCACCACCAAGAGGGCCGCTCCTTGCAGCCACACCTCTTCCCCGCCGTCGTCGACCACAATCTCGACCGAGTCCGCCAAGTGGGGAAACGCGTAGTTCTTTACCGTCTGGCGAACGGTGTCCATAAAAAACGGCGCGGCGACGACACCCTCGCCGCCGAGGATGATTTTGTCCGGATTGAACAGGTTAATCAGGTTTACCAGGCCACATCCCAGGTGTTCGCCAAGCTCGCGGTATATGAGACGGGCCACCTCGTCTCCCGCTTGGGCCGCCTTATAAAAGGACGCCGGCGTAAGTTGCCCCTCCTTCACCAGCCCGAGCAATCGAGCGGATCGCCCCATCCCCGCCAGATCCGTCGCGCGGGCCAAGAGAAACTGATCCGAGGCGAGCACTTCTAGACATCCGCGGCGTCCGCACTTGCAAGGAGGTCCATGCAGGTCAATCGTGGTGTGCCCGAATTCTCCCGCTCCCCCCTGGCTGCCATGATATAATTTTCCTTCCAGGATAATGCCCGCCCCCACGCCCGGCCCCGTCGTGATGCAGATCAAGTTGCGCCGGCCACCCTCGTTCTCTTGCGCCCACATGCCAAACGCGTAGGCATTCACGTCGTTTTCCACCAGAACATCCAGGCGGGTCATGCGCTCCAGCGTCTCGCGAACCGGAACCTCGTTCCATCCCAGCAAGGGGCTCGAACGGCAGACGCCGGTGTGCGGATCGATCAAGCCCGAAGTGCTGACGCCGATGCCGAGGATCCAACGCTTGGCCACACGGTGCTTGGTACGCAGGGTTTCCATCTGTTTTACGGCCATCTGCGCCAAGTCATCCCACGGCACCGGCGGAATCAACGGAACCTCGACGGTCGCGCGGGGTTTTCCTTTCAAGTCAACCAGCGACACCCAAAAACGATCGGGAGCCACCTTCATCGCGAAGGCATAGCGAGCATTCGGATTGAGATCCAGCAAGCTCGGGCGGCGTCCGCCCGTGGACTCCGCTTCACCCACTTCCCGCACCAATTCGGCTTGGATCAATTCCGCAACGATGATAGAAATGGTCGATAATCCCAGCCCGGTTTGGAAAGCCAAATCCGGTCGGGCGATGGGACCGTATTGTCGAATCAGTTGCAGAATTTGGCGGTTGTTCATCGCCCGCATAAGCTTTCGGTCCGCCTTGGTCACTCTCAATGGTCATCCCTCGCTCGCATCACCTGGTTGGCTTCTCCGGAATCCCGTCGGACCGGCGGCCCCGCCATCGCTTCGCCTTCGATTGCGATGGGGACCGCCGCCTTTCGGGATCAACGCGGGCGACTTACCCGGCGTTCGATGATAACAAGGCATCAATTTCCTTCGTTGCGGTATTCAACGCCTTCTTGACCGATTCCCGGCCCTGGGCCGCAAGCGCAACTTGATTGCTGATATCGGTATCGACTTGCGAATATTGGGGAATCGGGGGGCGGGCCACGGCGGTGCGCAGTTGTTGGCGGAAGATATTAAAATATCCGAGCCCTTTCAACAACGGCGTCTTGGGGATGCGTTTGAGCGTCGACATCTGCCCAGCTACTTCCATGCGAATCTGCGCAAATGGTGACATCATGAATTTTTCGAACGCCCAGGCTGCCTTTTCGTGGGCCGGGTTGGTTCGGAATACCGCAATATCCTCACCCCCCACCACTTCTCGGGACCCTCCCGCGCCTTTGGGCCACAACGACATCTTGTATCCCACCTTCCGATACTGCAGTTGCATGGTGGGGACATCCCACGGACCTTCGTCGATGGTCCCATATTGTCCTGCGGCCATCCCCGACAGATCGCCGTTAGCGCCAGGCAAAAGGCCGGTAATATAGCCCGCCTTTTCCAGGTTGATCAGCGTGGAGATGGCTCGTATCGTTTTCGGACTGTTCAGGTAGCCGTTCGCGGTGGTCCGGTTGGGGCTCAATATCGCTCCGCCGAAGGATGCAATCCAGGGAAGCAGGCCCCACAAGTCGGTGCCTGCGCCCATCATATAGCCGTAGACTTTCTTTTTGCCGCTGCCGCTGGTCATTTTCTTGATGTCGGTGATAAACTGGGGCATCGTGGTCGGGGGCGCCTTGATCCCATGCGCCTTGAGCACCGCGGTATTAGAATAGAGGACTTTCGTGTTGGTATCTAACGGAAGGCCATAATATATGCGCTGGTAACGGTTGGTCGAAAGCGGTCCGGCAAATACCTTCCCTTTCAAGGCACCAAACCCTGGCAAGTGGTCTTCAGGAAGCAGCACCCCGAGCTTCGCCAACTGAGGCGTCCAAATGATGTCTAGCCTGGCCACATCGGGGAGCACATTGCCCGCCGCCGAGGTCAACAGTTTTGACTGCATGGCGCTGTATGGAAGGGTCACATTTTGCACCTTAATTCCGGGATGGGTCTTTTCAAACTGCGGAATCAACTCGTTGACGACGGTTTTCTCCTCGTTGTCGGTGCTATTGTAGGCATTCCAAAACGTGATCGTGATACTTTTTCTTGCTGCTGCATAAACTGTCAGCGGTCCTCCACCTACCATTCCCGCTGTCACCAGCAACAAACTGCTCAGGCTAACAATTGCCGTTTTCACCATTACACCTCCGTAAAGAGTGAAGATACACTTGGACTCCGATACGGGAAGGGTCGAACTACAGATACCGTGAACCTCAGGAAAAACGAGCGACGCTGCGTCACGCCTAGGGGATGTGCATGGCACCGATTCCCGTCCATCCAGACCGAAGCGACGAATGTCTGCTTAGAAAATCCGATACGGTGTTATCATTGCGCTGTGAAGTCTCCAACCACCTCGGGTTGAACGCAAAAGCAATGCCATTGCCTCTCAAAGCGAATCTTACTATGTTCATTGAATAAAGTCAAGAGTCAATTTAACGGTATCGAGCAAATTATGCGCCGGCTCCAACAGGCCGCTTCACCTCCTCTGAAAAATCCTTGCCGACCACCACATCTAGATGGCTCGATCCTGATCACCACAATATCCCGGTCGCGACCACGCGACCTTCCGGGGTGGCCGTCCCCATTTTTCATTCCTGTGAGTGCCCCGAACCCGGGGCATGGACGTCTCCTAGGGAAAAAGAAGAGGCTCCCCCGAGTTTTGTGGCAAATCCGCCGCGCGTCGCCGGCTGAGGATATCTCCACTGGCTGACCTTGCAATTCGCCCGCTTTCTGCGGGCGAAAGTTCGAGCGGTTCCCCGTAAGGGGTGGCGCGTGGAGCGGTCCGGCCTCGGGGACCCCCCTGTCGGGGACAAGCGGCCCGCGTGGCCATCTTGTTGAACTGACCCGTGAAACTGGGCCATTTGGGTCCGTAGCGAACGACGGAGAGCCCACCCTCGGTCGCCTGAACGCGCCTATCACTTCCCGCATTTTGGACGAAGCGGGCATCCAGACCGAATTCTCTACGGTTTGGCACGAGCCAACTTCTCCTCGGTCCGCCCGAGCATCGGCATATCCCTCGATGATCGCCAACGTGAAACGCGCGAGGTTTTTCGGCGTCGTGCTATAGTAAAGCAAAGAGCGTGTCTTTCCCGCTGGGAGGAATGCCGTCATGCCTGAATACAAAGCCGTCCTTAGCTCGGTGGTCACAACCGGCCCCGGACCCTATTCGGTCCAGGCGCTGACCACGGCATTGGGTGGCTATTGGAACGCATCCGATCCGAAAACTCCAACGCGGGTACGCCAGGCGCTCGAAAACATTCCCGGATGTGCGCGGGTGGAGGCAGGGATCTACGTGTACCTGCCTCTCTACCGAACCGAGGCGAGCATGATGCAACCGGTGTGGACCCAGGAACAGGCTCAAAAACAACAGATGGTGCATAGTCAACTCATCTGGTTACCCGAACTACAGGTGTTACTGAATCCCCATCGTACGGACATGGCCACGTGCACCTTCGAAACCGAATCAGGGCTGACGTTTAAGGCCATCATCGAGCCGAGGGGGCGCGGGATCGATACCCCGATCGCGTTCGGTGAGTGGGTTCAACAGGAGATCGATCGGGGCGCATCGGCGATCGAATTCCTGTGTCTCGATGGCAAGCGTGGGCGCTTTAGGATCAAGGGAACCGAGCTTGACCGCGACCGCAGGCAAGCTTCCGACCGCGCGCTCAGAGATGCGGCGGTCACGATCTTGCAGCCAGTGCGCAGAGGTCTGTTTCTCTTTGAGGTTGTCTCCCGACTTTTGGCCTCCGGGGTCTACCATCGGGAGGTAGCGCCTTCGCCGATGGCGTTGGTGCTGTTTGCTCCCGAGGAAGATTTTGTCGCGCAATCCAGCGGCATCAGCTACCGCCCGGGGTTGCATGAATTCCGCGCCCGCCTCGCGGAGAACGAGCAACGCATCGGCGAGGCACAGTTTGAGGTTTGGTCGGGCGGATTTGCCTTGCCCCGCCAGCCTATTCCCAAAGCGCCGGCCCAATTCGATGGCAGCGTTCAGATTACCGCGAGTCTTCGCTATGGCCGATCTTCGCGCACCATCCAGATCGATTGCCGGGAGTCGCTTAACCAACTCCATCAGGCGATCCTCGCGGCGTTCGAATGGTTTGATGACGAACATCTATGGCTGATCTACCCCGATCCGGTTCGGCGAACGCTGGCTTTCGGCCCGGAGGAATTGGAGGAGGCGTTTGCCGCCGCTCCGGTCACGGTGGGCGAACTGGTCGGGGACAGTCTTGAGGAATTCGTGTACATCTTTGACCTTGGGGCAGAGCATGAGTTTCGGTGCCGCGTAACTGCACGCATTGCCGGCGTCCGTACCGCGCGCCCGACCGTCGTGAGTAAGCGAGGAAACGCCCCGCCCCAATACCCGAGCGTGGAGGAAGACTGGCTGGATGATGACTTCGACTGACCGTCACGGCAAGGATCGCGAAACGGCCAGGGAACATGGGTTTGCAGGTGACTACTCCCGTCCTCCGCTATCCAAGGGATGGTTATGGGCAATTTAAGGGATGGTTATGGGCAATCTGAGGTTGGATTTTCCCGCTTTCTACTCCAAATCGCCCTCAGCGGCCATCGAGACCCAGGTTGCCATGGCCGCTCCGGGCTCTACGGTTTTGCATACCTCACGGGTTGGAAACGCCACCGGACCGTTCCCTGAGGGAGCGCCTGCTAATCGTGGTCCACAACGACGGGTTGTTGTGGACCGTGCTAGTGCACGAACGCCCCCGTTGCCAGATGATTGGCTTCGTAAAGGGCCGGGGCGTTGGACCAGCTTGCGGAGGACCTTTTCTCAAGGGTAAACCGTTTGGCGTCACGGGTTCCACATGGGTCGCAGTAGACGGTCATAGTAATCGTTGCATGGGCTCGTGTCGTAACAATACTGTTCGGCCTCGCACAGTCGATATTCAGACACCCCGACGAAGTCGAAAAATGGGGCCGCGACATAGTATCCCTCGTGCCCCTGCGTGAGCATTTCTTGTTCCACGCGCGATGCCAGCGCCATTCGGACACTACTGACCGGCTTTCCCGCCGGATCCCGATACACTTTGGAGGCCAGCGGGTCGACCAGAACCCATGCCCGATCCACAAAGCACTCCACAATGACGTGCCCGTCTTCCTGGGAATAGGTGTAGACGATGCGTGACGGAATGCCGCAGACTTGCGTCAAGCCACACAACACGCGGGCGACCTCCCCACACCAGTCGCTACCCTTGGCAACCACCCATTCCTCGGTGCCTCCCCAGGCAAAATCGCGGGGCGAGCGATAGAATCCGCGGGCAGCTGGCCAATCGGGTGACGGAAACTGATCCTCGATATGCGCCGTGAAGTCCGCCATTCGCTGCAGACAGCCATAGGGGTCGCGCTCGGGATGCATCCCCCATTGGTCGGTAATCGCACGGAGCAAGAACCGCCGTGTCCGCAATTCGGCAAACCGGTACGAGTCGAAGTCGGGCGACTCCAGCAAGGCCGGTCCGGTCTCTCGGGTTATGCGGACACACCGGTCCTGTAACATGGCGTCCACCGTATGTTTGTGGTAGATCCGATGGCGCAGTAACTCATCGATTCTCGGACTAAATCCCCAACACCCGCGTTCGGTCATATGGACCCATCCTTTCGGCCAAATCGAACGATCGCCAAACGGCACCGTTTAAGAAAGAATTTGACCCTCGTAGGACGATTCCTGATACATCCCGTAAGACGAAAAAGGATAACGGTCGGCCAATGGACGCCTGTGCGTGACGCACAAACCGCGGCTCAGGACGACGAGATAACCCGGAACCAGCCGCGGGCTTGCTGAAGGGCCGCTTCAATCACCGGACGGCGACTAGGCAGAATGGGAACCGGCAAGTTTCGCTCGGTGAACCCGTCGAGGCGCTCGATTTCGTCCTTACCGGGTTGGAGAAGTCCGTCTACCCACCGCCCCGCAAAGACCACATTCGTTCCCTCGCCGGGTTGGAAACGCGCCACAAACACTCCGACCAGCCCAATGATCTCCATGGTGATCCCACATTCTTCGCGCACTTCACGCCGGACAGCCTCATCCAGATTTTCCCCCGCCTCTACTCCACCGCCGGGAAGGTCCCAATCGCAATATCCATAGGCCTCGCGGACCAGTAGCAGCCGTCCCGCTTCGTTGACTATCGCGGCCGACACATGCATACCCGACCCTTCTTTCTTGTCGCCCTGGACCTGGCGACTTTCGGAAAACTCTGGGTCCCCAGCCCGCAGACGAATCTGGTTCAATAGGTTTCAGTTCGTTCACATTCCACTATACCTTGCGCGCCGCCAAGCAATACACGTCATAATATTGCGATACCTAATTAGCCGGCCCGAGGGAGCGTCTCAGCGGGTCGACTCCCATGAGCCGCCAATGATCGAACATCGATCTCCGCAGCGGTTTCCGCGTTCACGAGATCGTGATGTCATATTCCATCCGTCGAGCGGTTTCTCGTGCAATTTCCGAACCGACTAATCGCTTGACAATGTGGAACGACATATTGATGCCTGCCGAAATCCCCCCTGACGTGACAATCACGCCTTCGTCGACAAACTTGACGTTTCGTTGGACGAGGACCCTAGGAAATTCAGACTCCAGGCGGGCGTAACTGCCCCAATGCGTCGTCGCGCGCTTGCCGTTCAAAAGCCCTGCCTTCGCCAAGAGAAGAGCACCTGTGCACACGGAACTCATTATTTGTACGTCATCCATACGGTCCTGAATCCATGCGATGAGCTTCGCGTTACGAATCTCCGTCTCTCGTGCCCCGGGCCCTCCGGGAACCACGAGGATGTCGAAGTGTGGGGCGCTGACAAAACTGAAATCAGGGTAGACTTTCAGCCCGTTGCGTGCCGTGACCATTTCCCCCGTTTGCGAGATGGTCTTCACCGCAAATGGCTTGTGCTGGGTGACGGGGTTGGTGGCAACCGAAAACACTTCAAAAGGGCCGGCAAAATCAAGGACCTCGACGTCGTTAAAAAGCACAATACCCACTGCCCACTGTTCACCAGTCAAATTCCCCATCCCCCCGTCATTCCTCAATTGCACCCTGGTTCAACTCAACCGACATGGATGTGCATAGGATATTTTACCCATATATTTTCAATAGGGCGCAGCGAACGCTATTTCGTGGCCCAAGCGCGCGCAACGCTATCCACGACACCCGGTGGCAACTGCGGGCGCTGGAGAGCCAGGGCGGCATGTTGATACTCTGCGAGGAATTGATCCAGATGTTTGATAATGCGAAACACAGAAGCCTTGCGCACCCTACTCCAGGAAATGCTGCTTGGTGCGGCCGAGGCCGCACCAACCCAGCGCCGCAGAGGTGGACCCGGCTCTTCGAGCACCTTATTCAAAGTCCTTAAACATAATAAGTAGATTCATTCCAAGCCGTGATGCCCTCCCTCCAAGACTTCCTCCCGCGGAATTGCCGCGACGCTTCTCGGCGTCGGATACCAGCAACGATGCAGGTGTTCTGGGGTGGATCGGTCTTCCGTCGCCAGCACGAGCGGTGGATGGTTGGTTCGACAGCGCTCGGTAGCAAACGGGCACCTCGGCGAAAAAGAACAACTGGGTTCCTTGGCCACGACTTCGTCCATGTCCCGTTCCAGAAGGTACCGGTCCGGTCCGGGCTCCTCCATCCCCCGCAAGACCGGCATGGCACTGAGCAGAGCCTGGGTGTACGGGTGCAACGGGCGACGAATCACCTCGTCGGTCGGACCATATTCGACCATCTCGCCCTGATAGAGCACGCACAGCGCACCATCAGCGGCGATGTAACGCGCTGCCGCGACATCGTGGGTAATGAACAGGATGGCGAGCGTAAGCTGGGTTCTCAGTTCCGCCAGGAGATTGAGAATATCCAGGCGCATGGACACGTCAATCATGGACACCGCTTCGTCCCCGATCAGCACGGTGGGATTCACGGTGAGGGCCCGCGCAATGACGACCCGCTGACGCTGCCCTCCAGATAAGGCATGGGGATACTTGTGCAGGGTGCCTTGCGGGTTAAGCCCGACGAGTTCCAGAAGTTCACGGGCGCGCCGGTCCACCCAGGATCCTGCGTCGGCTTTGCCCAGCCGGCGGGCTTCGTGCGTCAGCGGCGCATGCAACGTATGTCGGATGGTATGGGAGGGGTTAAGCGCCGTATAGGGATCCTGATGGATCATCTGCACTTTCAGAAAGGACGCCTGACGCTCCGCCGGCGCTAGGGAAGCCAGGTCCTGGCCATCATAGATCAGGGATCCGCCACTCGGCGATTCCAATCCTGCCAGGATGCGTCCCATGGTGGTTTTCCCGCATCCCGACTCCCCGATTACCGAAATGACTGCCTGATCGTTCAACGTCAAATTGACGCCGCGCAGGGCCTGCACCGGGTTGCGGGTCAACAGGCTCCCGCTTCCCGGAAAGGTCTTTTGCAGATCGCGCACCTCAATCATCTAGCGCTCCCTCCCAATAGCAAGCCCTGCGCTGATCCCCCCCCACGTCCTCTAACGGCGGCCGTTCCCGTTCGCACCGGTCAAGACGGTACCGACAGCGGTCCCGAAAGACGCAACCCTCGCTCGGGATCATCGTCAGATCGGGGGGAGAGCCATGCAGGGGTCGTATCCGTCGCAAATCGCCGGTCAACCGAGGCATCGAGCGGGCAAGGGCATGGGTATACGGATGTCGAGGATGTCCCAGGACAACGCGGGTCGGCCCTTGTTCGACGATGGAGCCCGCATACATCACCGCAACCTGATCCGCCACTTCGGCCACCACGCCGATGTCATGCGTAATGAGAACCGTGGTGAGCTGACGTTGCTGTTGAACAACCTTAATGATCTCCAACACCCGGGACTGGGTAAGCAGATCAAGCGCCGTGGTCGGTTCATCCAGCAGCAGGATTTGGGGTTGGAGCACCAGGGCCATGATGAGGCCGATACGTTGCCGCATCCCCCCGGAAAGTTGATGAGGATACGCATTCAGTACGCGCTGAGGATTCATGGCCATGGTGCGGGCTAACGTTTCCGCTTCTTTCAACAGGCCGCGGGCGTCCCGGCCATGAGACCTGGCTAGGTCGACGATCTGCTGACGAACCCGGTTTACCGGGTTCATGGTATTCTGCGAGGCTTGAAACACCGTGCCCACATAGGCTCCGCGGAGGTTCCGTAAGGCACGGCCCTTCAAGGCCAAGGCGTTCTTGCCATGGTCGGCGTACGATACGCTGCCGCTGACTATCCGTCCCGGAGCGCTTATGCCGTTGAGCAAGGTCAGCCCCAGGGTGGACTTCCCGGATCCGGACTCCCCAATGATCGCGGTGATGCGCCCGCTCAGGATGTCCAAGTTGATATGGGAGACCGCCGGAAATTCTCCCGCCTCTGTTTGATAAGTGACCGTGAGATCGCGGATGCGACAGGCTACGTGATGCGAAACCTCATCGGTATCAACCTTCTGCCACGGCGAAACGCTCTTCTGCACGGCTACACCTTCCTCAACCGGGGATTCAGCATTTCGTCTACCGCTCCCAAGAACAAAACAATCCCCAGCGAGAGCGACATGATACAAGCGATTGGCGATAGGAGGTACAGCAGCGCCCGCGTGCTATACATGGCCCCCGCTTGGGAAAACGCGAGATTGAGCATGACGCCCCAATTGTTGGTCGATACCGGAACCACCCCCAGGAAGAACAGGCCCACCTGGGCGTAAATGGCCCCGGTAACCGCCATCAGGAAGTGCATGGCCACGAAGGGAGCGGTATTGGGAAAAATCTCGCTGACGATGATTTCGAAGCGGGTCAGCCCCAGCCCCCTGGCGGCCTCGACGAATCCGCGCTCCCGAAGGCTCAGCGTCTGCGAACGTACCGCGCGGGCAAGTCCCGCCCACCCCGTCAGGCCCAACACCAGCCCCATCGACACCGGGCTGCCAAAGTGCCACACCGTGGACAGCGCCACCAGCAGGGGAAATCCTGGAACGGTCAGGAAGAAGTCGGCGATGCGCATGATAACGCCGGCAACCAGCCCGGGAAAGTAACCCGATATCAGTCCCAGCATGGTTCCGATGCCCACGGTGAAAAAAGCCGCCAGGCCCGCCGACGTTAGAACATAGCGGGAGCCCGTGATGATAAGGGCCAGCACGTCGGTGCCTTCAAAGTCGGTGCCGAGCGGATGGGCCCAGGTCGGCGGGGCATAAACATTGCTGGGATTAATCGGCAACATGCGCGGATAGAGCATGGGTCCCACGATAGCCATCAAGATATAGAAGATTAAGATCCCCAGCCCAATCAGCCGTCCCGGCTTTCGCGTGACGGCGTGCCAAGCGATTTGCCAGAAGGACGGGGGATTCCAAGGATTGACGGGTCGGGTTGCCATGGGCGCCGCCGCCATGTGTTCTACCTCCCAAATGTGTTGTGGACTTCTCCCGTCAAAACCGCTGAATGCGCGGATCGAGGACGCTGTACAGCACATCCGCGGCAATATTGGCAAAGATCACGGCAATCGTGATCATGAGAAATGCCCCGTCCATCAAAGGATAATCGCGCGCATTGAGGGCCGAGTACATCATGTAGCCGAGACCCGGATAGTCAAAGATCGTTTCGATAAAGAGGGCGCCACCAAACATGAACCCAATCGACAACGTAAGGATCGTAAACAGGGGCAAGATCGCGTTGCGCGCAATGTACCGGAGCTGGATGAGAGGACTTACACCCCTCAACTGCGCTGCCTGAATATAATCCTCGCCGAGGACGGACGTCACGCTCCCGCGCATGGCCAGGGCCCATCCGCCAAAGCCGGAGAGCGCATAGGCCGCGACCGGCAGGATCGCATGGCGCAGCAGCGATCCCACAAAGGCTCCGTTCCATCCCGGGGTAATCGCGGCGTTGTACGGCGCGCCGAACGGAAAGATCTTCCATATCGTGGTGAACACATATGCCAACAGCAGCGCCATCATAAATTGCGGGATGCCGTGCAAAAACGTGGCCAAGAGCGACAGCCCGTCCCCCGCCTGGGAGTTGCGGTTGGCCGCCGCCAGCACGCCCGTAATCATCCCGATCACGAAACTGAGGAGCAGCCCGGTCAATACCATAATGATCGTCCACGGCATAGCCTGCATCAGGAGATGAAGCACCGGTACCCCCGAATACGAGATCGATCTCCCCAAATCGAAGTGCAGGACCTGCCAGATGTAATGCACATACTGGATATACAGGGGTGCGTGCGGAACAAATCCGTACATGGCCCGAACCTGGGCTTGGGCTTGCAATGGGGACATGCCCTGTTGAAGCAACGTATCCAGTTCGGTTTGAACGGGGTTCCCGGGCATAACGTGCACGAGAAAAAAGGTGAAGGAGGTGACCACCAACACCATCACGACCCCACCGACCACGCGCCGCACCAATCGGATCCACAGGGCTTGCATGGTGACCTCCTCCCTGCCAGAGTTCTGCTATTTGGACGCGACCTGGATCAGATCGCCCAGCGCCGAACTCCTCGCCTGGCATAGCCTCAGCCCGACGCGATCTCGCACGGGCCCTACCCCACGCTCTGGAACCGAAACCGAACGCGGGGACCGAGGCTCTCCAGAAGCGGAAGATCTTCGTCGATGACCCACCCCACCACATTCACCCGGGAATCTGCGGGCAAATCGACCCGGGCAATCTGCAGTTCCCCCGCAAATCGTAGATACCGCGCGTTATCCACGGTCACCGCACCGCGGCGCCGGGCCAGGGACCGCGCTTGCGGTAAAATCCCGGAGGCGCCGGACTTCTGCCTCCATCCGGCTGCGCGGTGGACCAACGCAAAATCCTGCGCCAAGTGGACATGCACCGCGTCCAGCGCCACTGCCCGCTCCGCGGCGCCGGCTTCGGGGTTCAACCGTATCCGGATCACAAGGCTCGGGTCCTCCGTCGCCGCCAAGAGGGCCTTGAGTTCGCTCGGATCGTCCGTCTGATCGCCGAGATACACCTGGTCGCACCATCCGAGGCTAAACAACTCCTGCGCGGCGATCCCCGGCGGCACATAGCGATGCCCCTCGAGGGTGGGAAGTCCCTCGGAGGTCATGTAGCGATGGTTGCTCTGAGACGCCACAAACCCCATCACCACACAGCCGTACCGATGGAGGCGGAGGGCCTGTTCGGCCACGAAGGATCGCGCTAATCCACTCTCCGCGCGGGGATAATAATTGTGCGACGCCACCGTGCCGTTCAGCGGGACCCCGAGCCCCTGGAGCCGTTCCAGACTGGCGTCGGTGACCGGACTGCCGTTCAACACCACATGCATCTGAAATTGGTCCACGGTGTTCAGCAGTTGCCGGATTTCCTCGTCGGAAAAGCCGGCGTCAAGCCGCAGGCTCTGAATACCAAGCTGGCGCAGCGCCCTCAGGTCGTTGAGGTTTCCGCCAATCCGCTGAAACACGATCGGGTGCACGTCTGCCATGATGGCGAGATGCCGCTGCTCCGCGAGTTTTCCGATGGCCTGGAACTCGTCGAGGCTTCCGGGGATATCGGCTTCGGGCATCTGCAGCGACGTGAAGAAATGCCGGATGCCCAGGTCCGCCGCCAGCGAGACACAGTCATAGGCCGACGAGCGGGTGGTGGACGGGATGCCCAGGTAAAACGACGTACCCACGACCCGCGAAGCCGGAAGCGTCATACCACGCACCTCCTGTGTTTTGCAAAACCCCTCCGCACCGACCGACGCGCACGATGCGCATCGGCCGCTTAGCCCTCCGTCTCGGGATAGAGCAGGGCGTCGGCGCGCCCGGCCTCATAGGCGGCCCACGCGTCACCCTGCTCCAGGTAGCGATCCGCCTGCCCCACGTGAATCCATTCAGCCAGCTGATCCGTTCCCGCCAGCGCCTCGAAGTGCGAAGGGCGGTCCGGGGTTTGCGCCTTCTCAATGACAAACTGGTCGGGATAGAGGGTGGTGAGTGCCGTTAACAGGTCGACCCCCAGTTTGACCGGGCGAGCCGACGCCGGATCGAACACATGGAAGAGAACCCCGCCGCACGCCTCGCCGGCGTACGCGTGCGACGAAGGCGCAAAGCGCACCGGGTAGGCCCGGACGCCGGGGAGCTCAAGGTCATTCAACTGCCATGCCAATTGATGCCCGTCGATGAACGGCGCCCCCACCATCTCCAAGGGCCGCGCCGTCCCTCGGCCCACACTCACGTTCGTCCCCTCAAAGAGGCCGAGTCCGGGATACAGGAGCATCATGTTGAGACCGGTCACGTTGGGCGACGGGGGGGCCCAAGGCAGCCCGGTATCGTTCCATACCATATCGCGCGTCCAGCCGGCCATCTCGACCACGGTCAAGTCCGCGCCTAAGGCGAACTGTTGGTTAACGTAGCGTGCCAACTCGCCCATGGTCAGACCATGGCGATTCGGCAGCGGGAAGAAGCCGACGAAGGAACGAAACCGCTCCTCAATGATATTGCCTTCGGTCACCCTTCCGCCAATCGGATTGGGGCGGTCGAGGACGACGACGGGAATGCCGTGTTTGGCCCCGGCCATGATCGCCAGGGCCATCGTATTCATATAGGTATAGTAGCGTGCCCCGACATCTTGCAGGTCGACCACCAAGACCTCGACAGCGTCGAGGAACGGTTCGGGAACATCGCGACTTTGCCCATAAAGGCTCGCGAGGGGCAGGCCGGTATGCGCATCGACCGACCCCTGGTCGGCTTGGCCGCCCGGCTTCGCGCCCCACAGGCCGTGCTCGGGTCCCAACAAGGCCACCACCTCACACCATGCGGCATGATGCAAGAGGTCGATCGTTGGCACCCACTTTCTGCTCGCTGCAGCATAGTTGGAAACCAGGCCCACCCGTTTGGCTTTCAGCGCTTTGGGCGGATGCTCCATGACCCGGTCGATGCCCAGTTGGACCATGACTTGCCCTCCTCCGACATTTCTGGCAAACCTTCCCCAAGGGCAGGACGCGCGCCGCTATCGCATACGTCACTTCAATTCAACGCGGGCGAATGTATCCGAGCATCATCCAAAGGCCGACCGGAGGGAAATAACCGGCAGCCCCCTCCATGACCTGGGAGTTCTTCAGAGGAAACTTCGTGTATTGGCGTTGGTTGATAAATCCGGTCTGCAGGTTGTCCCACAACGGAATAAACGGTACGTATTGGTTGGTGAGCAATGCCAATTTAACCATCGTCGCTTTGATGGTCTGCGAATTCGAGGTTCTTTCCAACGCATTGGTCAACACCCCGGGGCTAACCTTGCCGACGCCTTTGACATTGACCGTCGTGGGAAAGTCAATCCAGTTTTCGCCGTTGGGCGTGCCGGGGTTGACGCGGACTAACTGGGAACCCACCGTCTTGTAGCCGTCGGCGGTGCCATAATAGGGCGACCACGTGTAATAGGCCTCTGGTCCTTCCTGCCCGAAAGCCATCGACACGGGGTACGTCCCGGCGACTTGGTCCGCGAAATACGTGGCCAGTTCGGGGGTGGCAAATTTGGCGCGGATACCAAACCCCGTCAGTTCGCGGGCGATGATTTCCACCGCCGACACCCAAGCCGGGTAGCCGGCGGGAGCATACAACGTCAGCGTCCAAGGTTTGCCGTTGGGCATGAGCCACTGGCCCCGCTTCGTCTTGCGAAATCCCGCCTTCCGCAAAATCGCCGCGGCCTTGGCGGGATTGTAGGCGTAGGGCTGCAGGGCAGATCGTTGTCGAACGGTCAGAACCTTGTTCGTCTCGGAATCGATCATCCCATCCAGGTAGTGCGCCGGCGTCCCCGAGACCGGGTTCGCCACGTGCTGGATGCTCTTGCGGTTGAGCAAATAGGCGAACGCTTGGCGCACCGGGAGAAGATTATAGGGGTAGTGATGCTCGCCAAAGGCGATGCCGGCCAAGCCGTACACATGGACGCGGTAAAAGACGTTGCCAGGCGTTTTTTTGGCCTGTTCCAGCACGTTGAGCGGGATCCCGCCGGTGGCCTGATTGATGCCGTCAATCATATAACTCCAGTCCGAAGGACCGCCGGTATTGTTGCGCAACACCACTTCTGACACATGGATCGTAGCCTGGCCGTAAAAGTGGGGGTTTTTCTTGAACACCACTTCTCCGGGGTTGACTCCGGTCAGCACGAACGGGCCGGACGCAATGTCCGTGGCGGGCGCAAAGGTCGTAACCGTCTTGTCGAGTTGGGTAAGTTCGGTTTGCGCCTTGGCCGCCGTCTTCTGGGCAGCCGGGTTATGTCCCGTATATTCTGACTCCTTGATCACGGTCCAGATATGCTTGGGAAGCAAGTGCCCATATTCGGCCGCAGGAACGATAATTTGCGACAACATGCTGTCCAAGAACATGTTGTAATGCGTCCCGGGCACCTCGACGAACTGTATTTCCCGCGGGCCGAGCACCTTCACCTGACTCAGATAATAGCCTTGGGCAGTACCCAGGACAAATCGGATGGCCCAGGACGTCTTCACGTCCGCAGCCGTGATGGGCGTCCCGTTGGACCATTTCGCCGCGCGCAGCCAGACCGTGAGTACGGATCCCGCGCGGTTCAATTTCCAGCGCTGTGCAAGCGCCGGCCAATACGCGGCGGGGTTGTCCGGATTGGTCGTCTGTTTGAAAAACGCCAAGGGCAAAAGGTCCATCCCAATCTTGGGCAGGCCGTTCGCATTGAAAGGATTGATGGGTGCCCCGGGCTGAATCATCGTGATACTGGTGAAGGGAGGAACCGTGCTGATCGGCGACCGGTCGGCAGGTCTTCGCCCCATTCCCCCAGAGAAGGCAACCGTGTTGGCAGCCAACGCCATCGCAAAGCCCGCTACCACAATCTTCTTCATCATTGCCGTCGTCCCCTCCATTAGTTCATCAACCATATCAATTTATGTTTCGACACGTCCCGCCAAATTCCTGCCGCGCTCTGCTAGCAAACCTTTTTTTTTCATTCTGGCGACCCGGCTCTCAACGCGGCCCGTCTAGCGGAGGCGCAGACCGTACGGCCATCGATCCCTCGCTGGGTGACGGGTTACCACGACGGCAGCGGTTCGCCGTCGTCTTTCCCCACCCCGTAGACCAATTGACCTAGCCCGATCGCCGCAGCCCCGATCAAACCGATGTTCTCCCCAAAGGACGAGGAGACCACCCGCAGAGGGCGAGGCCAGTACGCCGTACGCTTCGCGACCTCTTCCATCACGGGATCGCGCAGCATCGGCCATACCTTGTCCACCCATCCCCCAAGCACAATCACTTCCGGATTGTGGTTGTGGTTCACATTAATGAGCGCCGTGGCCATCTGATGCACCAACTCCCTGCGAACTGCGGTCGAGGCATTCCGAAAGACCTCGGTCACCGAGGTTTGCTCCGACGCGCCGCAGTTTCTGCGCAAGGTGTCCTCACTGAGATAGATCTCCAGACACCCCCGATTTTTGCACCAGCATAGGTCGCCCTCGGGAACCACGGTCGTATGACCGACTTCGCCGGCGAATCCGTGAATCCCTCGGTAAATGCGGCCATCCGCCCAAATGCCCGCTGCCATGCCCCGCCCTACATATAAGAAGACGAGCCAGCGGGCATCCCGATGGGAACCCAGCAAGTGTTCCGCCAGGGCCATGCCCCGCGCGTTGTTGTCCAGGACCACAGGAACCTTCATGGCCTCGGCTAGCCATTCGCCCAGGGCAACATTCGCCCAACCATAGCTCGGAGCGATCTGAATGGTGGCCGTATCATAGTCGACGATGCCCGAGGCGCCCACGCCCACGCCGAGTAAATGCGGCGGTTGCACCTGGTCGATGATGGCTGCCAACAATCTCTGCACTTGGTCCACCGTGCGCCGCGGATCGGGTTCCGCCTCCAGGTCGTCGACCGCGGTTGCCACTAAGCTGCCATCGAGTTCGGCAAGCCCCACGCTGACCACACGCCGCTGCAGATGCACCGCCGCCACGTAATGCGTTCCGCTGGCTATCCCGAGTCCGATGGAACGGCGTCCCACCGCACCCGGGTGGCTGATTTGGCCTTCCTCGGCAATCCATTTCCCTGTAATCAGGCGGGCGGTGATATTCGTAATCGTCGCTGGCGTCAGTCCCGTGATCTGGGCCAGATTTTGCCGGGCGATGCCTCGCCGCATGAGAATCGTCCGCAGGACCAGCCGCTGATTCAGCCGATGGGCCGATGCGATATTTTGTCCCTGTTTCATGGTTGCGACCGTCCTTGGCTACAGGCTTCGAGGACCCTCCCCGATCCCCCCAACGGAGCCGGCCACCGTCCCGCCCCAGCCGGCGACCTGGTTGCCGTACGTGCCCTCGCGACGCCCGTCCTTACCCGTCGAGCCAAATCTTCCACCTCGATCCCCCTAACCAGGAATGGTTGTGAGTGGGCTCAGCACCCGATCCGGTTCGCGTAACGCTGGGTCAGTGCACCAAGACCACCCTTAAGTGTACACGGGGTAGGCCATGCTCCGGCCCATCCGGCTAGGATATTGCGCACCATTTTCCGCAGGCGCTACCAGCCCCGCCTGCCTCCGACGCCAGGTCAAGCGGCCTCGCTCCGACGACGGCGATAGCCCTGGCTGCGGCAAACGCTCCAACGACGCCTCGAGGCCCGCACGACGTTGGCCATGCCGGCCTCGCACCCGCGACCCAGGCTCGCGGAGCCGACACCCCACCCCAGATCGCCCGCACCCGTCGCAAGGGCGCCCCGGACTCCGACGCAGGCTATTTGGCCGAACTTCACGGCCATGCTCCGCGCGGTCATCCCTTGGTGGTTGCGATGAGCCCTCTCCCTCGGGATCCTACCCTGATTGTTCAAGCCGACCTTTGGGAAAGCCGTTTCCGCACTTCAGCGCGCTCGGGGCGATTTATCGCGCCAGCGCCGAGGCGGCCCGTCCATCCATGAACATCCTGACCACCACGATACAATATAGGGGACGAGTCACCACCTCGGTACCATGAATATTGGCGCGGGCTCCCGGTTGAAGACCTGGACACTGCGCGAGGCGAGCCGGTCTGCTCACCGGGGGACGCTCCGCTGCCCGCCCTCCGTCATTGACCGCAACCACGGAGCACTTCGCCATAGAACGCTTGGCGCAACGTGCGGATTGCTTGATCATCCGGTTGGCCCACGGTGAGGGCATGGGTCCGGTTGGTCAGGCATACCCCCACCAGGCGAGCCGACGGTGATATCACCAGCGCTGTGCCGGTATACCCGGTATGCCCGAAGGTGTCTTCGGGCCACGCCACCGACGCGATGAACTGAGGGCACCCGGGACGCATCCAGCCTAATCCCCGCCCAGGCAGCCACGTCTCGACCGCCAAGTCGCTCAACTTGGTGGACCACGGCAAACCTGCTCGGTCCAGCCAACTTCGGCCATATTGGAGAACCCCGGCGGCCGTACCAAAAAGCCCAGCGTGGCCCGCCGCCCGTCCCAGCCGATACGTCACCAGGTTTTGCGCCTCCCCCTGAACAACGCGCTGACGCACCGGACACACCCGGGTTGCCGCCACCAAATCCCGCTGGGGATCCACTCCGGTCCGGAAGTCAAGACCTAGCACGCCGAAGACGCGCTCGTTCACCCAATCAAATAACGGGCGGCGGGTCGTTGCCTCGCACATCCACCCCAACAAAAACATGCCGACGTCGCTATAGCGAGACTCCCCGGGGCATGGGCTGGGCACGATGCCAAGGATGCTCCGACGGATATCCGCTTCCTCGCCCGGCGGCTGAATTTCCGGGAAACCTGATGGCAATCCCGCGCTGTGGGTGAGCAATTGCTTTACGGTCACGTCCGCCAAGGGGTCGGGGGCTTGCCGCAGAACATCGCCCAGCCGAGTTTCCAGGGTCCACACCTGGTCTTGGACCAAGGTCAACACGGCGGGCACGGTAAGGATGACCTTGGTCAGCGACGCCAAGTCGAACCAGGTGTCCAACGTGACGGGCTGGCCTGCCCCGTCCCAGCGCGTCACTCCGGAAAATCCCCCCGCGGTCTCATCATGGCAACGGACCGCGAAGCTCGCGCCGGCAATCCGGAGGTCCTCGGTGTAACGCGATACGATGGTTTGGAGGTTCTCGCTCAGCATGGCCAACGCAGGGCTTCCTTGTTCTGATTTCTCATGGTGTCGCATTCATCCTCACTTTTCCTCGCCTTTCACGGTTATGCTCTCTTTCCGATCCGCCACGTCCGAACCCACGCGGTTCAATGCTTTATTCAGATTCTTGCCGGGGCGACCAGCGTTCCCGGTCCGGCCACGGCAACACCTCGTCCGCGGGGGCGACGGCCAGGTCCTGCGGAAGTCTTATCACGACGCCCTGGCTAGCCAGGGTTCGATCCCCGAGCGATATCCCCGATATTCCTTCGACCGAGAGGTGCACCGTGGGCTGGGTATTGTCCTGACGCACGAGAATTTCCAACCCTGGGGTCTCTGTCCGGTCTGCCTTGCGGGGAAAATAAAATTGTAACGAACCCCGGCGGCCCGAAAAATGATATAGGTCGCCCCCATACTTGGCGGTCAGCAGCCCGTGGTCCCTGCACCGGACCCGTTGAGCCCCTACCATCGCGAGTTCGCCATGAACGTCTTGAGCCCAATCCTTGCCTTGGATCGCGAGGGCGATCCGGAAAACCCCTGGCCCAACCCGATCCACCGACAGCTCGGCTGCGGGCGCTTCGGCATTCGCACGATACGGCCCAGATGCCTGGTAGGTCGGAACCATCTCCGCCACGATGGCCACGGGTGCGGTCTTCGACCGGGTTATCCCGCTCTCCCGCCAAAACGGCGAGGTCCACGCCTGGTGCCCGTCCCGTTGCCGTACCCGTACGTAGTAAAAGGCGGGGCCCGACACCTCGGGTAGCGCGCAGGCAAAGGTCACCCGGTCCGATTCAGGAACCGTCCGGAAAATTGTCCGCTGGTTACAATGCACCGTCACCTCCGCCAAAAGCCCGGTGCCAATAACCTCCACCTCCATGGTGGGGTCAGCGGACCGGATCGGGTCCCCCATCATGGCGTTTCCCACCGTGGCGCGAAGAGATATCCTGGCTCCGGTGGTGGCATAAGTGTGCCGAGTCCGAATCGCTTCCCACAGCGATTGCCGGGTCAATGCGTCCGCCCAAATCGCCGTGATGCCTCGAGTATTGCAGGTATCGTCACCCAAGTGGGCAACGTTGGGGGGGGCCAGCGGATTTTGCCCCATCGGCTCGGTTCCAACCACATTGGATTTTACGCGGCCGCCAAAGGTGGGATTGCCGGGTCGACAGTCGTGGCTATCGCTGCCGCCTACGAAACCCAAACGGTAGCCGTCCTCCAAAACTTCCGAAAGAAACCGGCCCGGCAGCAGATTGGAAATCCTGGTTTGTCCCGGGGATTGGTAATGAAGAAAATTTCCCCATAAAGACGTCACCTCGGAAACCGGCTGAAAACGCGGATGATAAAATGCCCAGTCTATGGCGAATTGGCTGACGGCGACGTGGTGCGGGATACTGAACGCGTCAACGCCATCCTGTTCCCATTGATTCCAAAGGGTCGACGGCGTGATGAATTCCCCGTCCTGGCCGCGCGCCCGAATGAGCGGACCCTCCGTCCCCGGAAAATAGACGTTTTGATGCCCATAGCGGTTATTCGTCCACTCATAGCCCAACAACGGAACAAAATGCCCCGGTTGGTATTGGTGCTGCACTTCGCCTTGAATCCTGGCCCAGGTCTCATCATCCAGTGCACGATCATGTTCGGTGAGCGCCACGAAGTCAAGACGGGAAACCCATCGAGCATATTGCAAGAGCTCCTCGGGCATACAGCTGGGACAATTCTTCCAGTAACACGGCGAGACACTGCCATGCGCGTGCAGGTCACCAAAAAACAATTCCACTGCAATCACCTCTCGCTTCGCTGACGGGCTTGACGCACTGAACAGTCCGCATCAAGATATCGCTGCTCATTCAATATCGCCGATTTTAGTTGTTTTAAATGATTTACCAATGATTGAACGGTAGCACACATTCAAAGTTCGGTCAACTCGCTCTTGGTTGCCAATCCTTCTTATGATTCACATGACCCGCATGACCCGCATGACCCGCATTGGGCAGCACATCGTTCCATCCCTTGGGCAGCGAGGGGTTCGGGGACCGCCCGAGAAGAATCCATAACGACAGCCAGGTTGGCATGGCCTCTACCCCGGGGTGCAGGGTGGGGTCGGCCAACACCGGAGCACAGTCCAATGCGGCGACGTGCGTGCGTTGGCGATCACCGCTTTGGTGGAGGGACGGACCGCCACGATGGCCGTCGTCGTGGACGCACCGACCACGGTCGCCGACTCCCGATAGCCAGGTTCCGCCGTCACCGCGTGTCTTGCCGAGCGACCGACCGCTGCGGTGGCCAGGGACGTTCGTCGTCGCCGGAAGCGGTGGCTTCCCAAGATTCTTCGTGCACATACGAGGCATAAGCGCTTCGTCATCGGCGTTGAGCAGGACCGACGAAACTTCCGGACCGCCGTTCTCTGTGCAGTGGGTGGGGTACCCGAATTTCTCGGCGATTGGGGTGATCGCGGTCGCCGAGATCGCCTTCCAGGTGCGCCCGCCGTTTTCGCGCGCCAGAAAGCTTCCAAGCGTCTGGCTCGGCATCGCCACCCGGAATCCCGCGTGGGCAATGGGATTGGCGTTCGACGCGCTGTCCACCGTCTTGGGGATGAGGAGCTCCTCCCACGTCAACGGAGCCAGCACATGCATGGCGGTCGGAGCGAAAGCCATGGTGGCATCATCGTGCGTAAACAGGTAGCTGATACCGACATGACCAATGCCCATCCAGACATTGGAAGCAGGGACTCGGAAGGCTCCCGACCGGTGCCCGGTCAACGACTGCGTCAGCCTTGCCGCCACGGGGCTGGAGGTCTTGCCGTGTTGTGACCAGGTGAGGTTGCACGAAAACGGCACGCCGATAATTTCCGTCAAGGGGGCCCCACCGGTGGCATACACCGTTTCTCCCGGCTTGGCCGCCGAAGGCGACCAGCGCAGATAGGGTTGGGGTGCGAAAGCCGAAGGAACCTGGGTGAGATTGAACGTGGCCTCCGCCTGGCCCGGGGTTTGGGCGCAACCAATGACGGAAAAAGGCGCTACGAAACCGTTGATGGCGACCGAATAGGATCCGTCGACCAGTACATGCGTTCCGTTGGGCGTAAGCCAAGCGGTTTCTGGCACCTGGAAGGTGGCCGTAAAGTGCCTGGGGCCGGTCCGAGACCATTTCGCATTGGCAGCGGCATACTCGAGTCCGTCGGCAAGACCCCCAAAGGCGATCGCTTCATTACAGGGTCTTCGCCGAGAACCTCTCCAGACTGGGGATGAATCCGTGAATGGTGACCATGGTACCTGGCGGTCCCGCATCGGGACTTCGTGCTCTCGTGTATCGAAGGCACGGACTCTGCCTGAAACCCGTCCCCAGGGCACCTGAAATTCCCCATGTTGCGCCGCGAAGCGCCGCTACAAAAGCCCCCCCACTTCGTCACGCATCACCTCTCCTTGGTGGATATCACGCCATGACATCCTTAGAAGTTACCCAGCGAGGAAAAGTTGTCGCAAGAAGAATAGGTTAGTAGGACGAGCTCAGAAGAAATCCCTGTCAGCGAGAGGGTCTCCCCAGAACTCCGATCATCGTCGCTGACCCAACGGAATGATTTCGCCTTCGGCGCCATGCTGGCGACGACCCCGAAAATATGGAAAAGACGCGGCTGGGTGCAACTGACCGTGGGCCGCACCCGGTTGCCCCTGCCGCCACGAGTCGCCAGACGACTCGCCATCGAATCTCACCGCGAAACCAAATCACCGACCCAGGCGTTATTCAAGTAGCGGCGGGCGGACCCTGGAGCGTGGAACGGTACGCAACAGCATGGAGGAATGCACAGTGCAACATCGGTGGAAACTCGTGGCCGTGGGCATGGGGGCTCTTCTCATGGCAGCGCCGGTACCGAGCGAAGCGGCTTCCGTCCCCAGCTGGGGCGCACACGTGGGTGCCTCGACTCCGGTTCAGGGGCTGCCCTCGTCCGGGCCGTTTCAACTGGTGCAGGACGGATCCGGAACCGGCAACTGGGTACTAGGCCCAGGACGACGACTGTGGAAACTCCAATCCACCTCCGCCGGTCTAACCGCCATCGACCAGGCCATACTGCCCGCAGGTCGCTTGGTCCCTTGGACCGACGGCCAAATGGCGTTGGTGACCGCGAATCAGGTCCGATGGATCGGGCCCTCGGGAACCCTTTTGCCCACCGCCACGCCTATTCCCAAGGGATGGCGGTGGGTTGATGGCGCCGGCATCCAGATTCGGCGTGGCAGGCGCATCTTCGAGTTGACCGCCCGGCACACCTGGAGGTCCGTGGCGACGCTACCGACCGTCCACCGAGGTCATCTGGCGGGCGTGGCCGTGGTCAATGAAGACCCGTACCACACGGGACCCGACTCCAGCGGATCTCCCCTGTATGCGATCTGGCGGCAAGGGTCGCAGACGGTGCTGGACAGTTTTGACGCGGTGGACGGTTGGCGAGCGCATGCCCTGCCCCTGGTCAGGCCACACCTATCAGCGGTCTCGAACAAGACGGTGTTGATCGGAAGCCGCCCCGTTACCGCGCTGACCGTGGCTCCCACCGACGACCTCGCGACCGAAACAGGGTATCATCACCAGACCATCGGTTCGTTGAACGAACATAGCCCTATTCTGACGACCGTGCACGGCGGCGTCATCGCGGCTTGGTCGCCCACGTTCTTTCCTGGGGAGCGCAAACCCCTCTTCACGGTCCGCGGTGTTCAGGTTCTGGGCCAAGCCGACGAGGAGATCCTGTATCGGCCGACCGCCACGACGGTGGCGCTGGTATCGTTTCAACCCCCGCCCTTTCCCCCATTTGCCCGGCCGCAGCCGATCGGGCCGACTTGGAAAGAAACCCTCGTCCGTCGGGAGCCCGAGGGATGCGATGCATATCTGGTGGGCCGCCGATGGATTAGCTACCAAAGTGAAGATTCCACCATAACGGTGGCGCGGAAGGCTTATGCCGTCAGTCCCGGGGAGAGCGTGGCCGACCATCGGCGGCTCTGGCTGGTCAGCGCCAACGCTATCTGGGAAGTGGGGCCCTCGGGTCCGCCCAGGAAGATACCGTGGCCGAAGGGGCTTGGGCTAGGATTGGGAAAGCATTGGCTGCAAGAGGTATTCGCGGTAGCATCCGGCCCCACGCTTTACGCTGCGGTGGGCAAAGACATTCCAGGCAGCGTGTCTTCGAACAGTCAAAAGAGTCCGCTCGTCCACGCCGTGCTGGTCGAGGTCGCCGGACACCGCGCCTCCGTGCTGACGCAGTATCCGAAAGTCGAAGGCGCGGTGACCAGTCTCGCCGCCAGTCCCGACCACAGGCTCTACGTCGCACTCTACACCGGCCACCACAACGTGAATTACTCCATGAACCTGACCGGTAAGAGCGTTCTCGCCGGTTACAACCTCAAAACCCATCGCTGGCGGTCGGTGCCGGTTCCGCCCGCCCTCTATCAAACGAATTACCCCCACAGTCTGCGCGGCGAGTCGATCATCAGTCTGGTGGTGCTACCGGGACCGCGATTGTATTTTCTGGTGCAGTTTAATCCAAACGGGGAGGACATGGGGCTCGGCGGTACCGTCTGGGCGTTGCACCGCGACGCCGTGCACTACTACAATTTGCCGGCATATCCCATGGAGGTGCCCTACGCTCTCACGCTGGCTCCGGGAGGGCACGGGGTGCTGGTCAATGGTGGCAATACACTGGCCTTGCTGCGTCCGCGGGAGGGATTGGGGTATCTCGGGGAGCAGGGACTGGATGCGACGGAATGGTTGGGAACGCGGTTTCTCAGCGAGGTGCCGACCACGCACGAAACGTCCGTCTATGCAGTGCAGACGCCACCCCTACGGCCCAAGTTTTTGCTTCATGAAACTGTGGTGTGGCCTTAACGGTGGCCCACCCTGCGGCACGAAAGGATGGATGATTTCACGCTTGGCGCCTCTATACCACGACGTTTAGCTGGCCCGAGGTCGACGGGAACGTTGACCTGGGCGTTGCCGGCAGCCAGAATATCACTCCTGCGTGGTTTCGAACGCTTGACGGCGGCAAGCGCTGGACGTCCGTGGCACTACCACCGGACGCACCCGGCGATCATCGGGCCGCCACCATTCATCGTCTAAGGCCCGCCGACGTTTGTGAACCGGAATGTGGGGTTCTTGAGCCTGGGGGCACCCCGTGCACTCAAATTTACCGTACGGCGAACGCCGGTAAGACTTGGCTGCCGATGACAACCACCCCGGTGCCCTCGGGAAAGGTTATAAAATCCAGCCGAGAAAAGCTGTCGGCTGGATTTTATGGCTATGGGCAATCTCAGGTTGGATTTTCCCGTTTTTTAGCCCAAGCCGCCCTCGGCCGCAATCCCGTCCCAGGTTGGAACGGACGCTCCGTGCTGCAAGGATTTTTGTGCCTCGTAGGTTGGAAACGCAAGCGGACGGCTTTCTGTGATGGGGCACCTAATCGTGGATCACAACGATGGGGAGATGTCAGGTGCCAGTGCGCTGACGCCCCCGTCCGTCGATGACCCGCTACATACCGTAACGTGGTGATTACCGCGGTATTCCCGAGATACCGAACACTAATTTAAACGCCCGACGATTCTTGTTCATCATCTTCAAGCCCTCGTTACTACTTAAAATCCATACGGTCTTGCCCATCCAACAACGAAAATAAATGCCATAAACCCGGCTGAAGGGTCGGATTCCCCTTACCTCGTTTTCCGTTCCATCAGGATGCTCAACTTCTGTGCGTACCCACCACGTATTTCCGATTCCGATTTCGACATACTGCTTCATCGCCAACTCCGAATGCGATATTGTCTAGCAAGGTTCTCTGCTGAACGGACGCAGATGAGGATTTGCCCTGGGACACTCATCCGTCTAAGTCGGTCAGACACCGAGACCAGACTCTTCGCCGAAAATCGCTTAACGGTCATATTCCTCGATGAGTTTCTCCAGTCGCTGGGTAATGTTGGTCCGCATGGCTCCATGGAGCGCTTCCGTATATTGCAACGTCGGCATCCGCCACATTTCGGTGGGGTAGTGCCACACCGGACGGTGCCTCCGTTCTTCCGGCTCCCAGATGTACCGGGGAACCACGTGAGCGTGAAGAAATTCGTCGGAGTTCCCGTAAATCGCATAATTCATGCGCCAAGGGTGGCACACATCGGCCACGGCTTGGCCTAACCGTGCCATATCGGCCAAATATTGGTTGCGGTCAGCAATCCTCAGGTCTTCCAACGCATTGACCTTCGGATAGGCCAGCAACACACAATACCCCGGCAGAAATTGCGTATCACCGATGACCGCATAGCCGCTTTGCATTCGGGCCAGGACCATCGGATTCTTCCCTCGTTCTATCGCCCCAAATCGGTCCTGCTTCCATTCTTCGTTCATCCGCAGTCAGCCCTTTCATGGTCATTTGCCTCACCTCGTCTTGTTCTCATCGAATTCGTGCATGTCCATGCCGACATTCCAGCGAAGCTTGAGTCCTCCTAACGCGAGGTTTCGACAAACTTAGTGGGCATTCCTGCCAGTATGTGCATAAAGGCCCCACCTCGGGCGGCTGATCCAACCACGTCTTGCACAATACAGCCGTTTATTCGGCAGACCCATCCAACCCTAGATTGCAAATAGCCGATTTCATAACCACGAGGGCGTCGGCGCTGAAAAGGTCACCGGTTTGCCTAAGCCGGGAAAGGGCGGGCATAATGTTCAAAGAATGGTCAGCGTAGTATTAAACGAATATTTTGAAGTCCATTCCGCGGCATGTCGAACCTGTATACTATCGCTAAGCATACTCATTCGGAGGGGTCGTACCTCATGTCCAAGTATAAGTATCTGCATAGTATTGCGCCGTTGGTGGGATTTGATTCGTTCACCGAAGGATACCGATTGTGGTTGAACGGACACATATATCTCGCTGCCCTGCCCGAACCCCGACACTGGATCTGGAAAACCTATCTGCCAGGTAGTTCGGTGACCATTCACGCCACCGCCGAGAGCGGTCAGTTGACGGTGAGCTGTGACTGCGGTCACGGCAATCAAGCGGGTTGGTGCGTTCACATGGTTGCAGCGGCGATCGGAGTCGAGTCGATTGAAAGCAAGATTCCCATTCATCTCCCAGACTTTTACGACATGGAGCCGCCCGAGCAAATTAGCAATTTTGACCGTAGTCGGGTCCAAAACCTGCTCACCGGATTGGCGCCGGCCACGGACCCGCGAATGCCGTCTCATCCTCGGACGCGCCTACGTGCACAGTTCAACCTTTTTTGCAGCCAGACCTCCCAAAATCAGCAAGTGTCCAACATATTCCTCAGCCTCGCCATCGGACCGTCGCGAGCTTACTTGATTAAAAATGTACGCAGGTTCTTAACCCTGGAACTGGATAAGTCGACCATCGCCTTGTCTAAGGCGTTCACTTACGACCCCTCGCTGCATACGTTCAGTCGTGAGGACCGCGAAGCGTTCGAGCTGTTGCTCAGTCTGCAGCATCGTTCGGATGTGCACGTGGATTACTATTCGCCTCGAGGATATGGGCTGCCCGGCACCGCGGAACGATATTTTAAGATTACGCCCTTGGCCTGGGACAGGCTGTGGCCCGTCCTGCGAAACACCACGTTCACCGTTAATCAAACTGCGGTCAGCGTAAAACCGCTTCCCCTGCCCTTGCGGTTTCACCTTGAGCAATTGGCTGACGAAGTCTATCGTTTCTCGGCCGAAGGCTTGCACACTTTGATGGTTCTACCCGCCTATCACTTCGCCGTGGCGGGAAATGCCGTCTACGATATTCCCGACGAGTTAGGCAAGCCGCTCGAGGATTTGAGGGCCATTATCACCCAGCAGAACACGGCAAGCGTCAAGCTCCCCAAATCTTCCCTAGAAGGATTCATGGCTAAGGTGGTTCCCCTCACTCGACAACTGGGCGTCGTAGAGGTCGCCACCACGGTCGCGGAACAGATGCTACAGGCCCCCTTAACCGCACGTCTCTTTCTCGATTGGCAGGAAGACAAGCTCGTGGCGCGCGTGGAGTTTGGCTATGGCACGGTCAGCATCGATCCGCTGGCTAGGCGCGAGCCGGGATCCCAAGAGACGCGCGTTGTCTTGCGCGACCGAGCGGGAGAAGGGAAAATTTTGACCCTGCTGGCCGACCATGGGTTCGAGGTCAAAAACCAGTGCTTCGCGCTGGCTGATGAAGTGCGCGTGTTTGAATTCATGACTGATGGTATTTCGAACCTTGAGACGATGTTGGAAGTCTATGCCACGGATCGCTTTGATCGGATGATGTATCACTCCCCCTCAACCCCCAAGGCCCGTGTCGACCTAAACGCCACCATGGATTGGCTAGAGATTTCTTTCGAGGTGGGAGATTTGGACCAGGCGGAGATCCAAGGGCTCCTCAGATCCTTAGTCGAAAAGCGGCCTTATCATCGTTTGCAGTCAGGACGGTTTCTTTCGCTGCAGGATCCCGACTTTCAGGGCATTCGTGGGTTAGTCGCCGACCTCGACCTCAAAGGTCGTGAGATATCTGCAAACATCATCAAACTTCCTGCCTTGAGAGGGCTAGGCCTTTTAGACGCAACGCAAGAATCTTCGAGCGTTCGACTAGGCAAACTGCTGCGGCGTTGGCTCGACGACTTGAAACATCCCGAGAACCTAGACACGAGTGAACCTGAGAGCCTGCGACATATTCTAAGGGACTATCAACGCTTTGGCATGCAATGGATGAAGACGCTGACCCATTATGGATTTGGGGGCATTTTGGCCGATGACATGGGTCTCGGCAAGACCCTCCAAAGCATCGCCTTTTTATTGTCGGAACACGAAGAAGGCAAGCTTAAGGATCCTGCGCTGGTTTTGTGCCCGGCGTCTTTGATGTACAACTGGGAGCGAGAGTTTCAGACCTTCGCACCGAGTTTAAAGGTGATCGTTGTGGGGGGAATTCCCGAGGAGCGCGAGCGCATTCTCGCGTCGTCACCCGACTATGACGTGTTAATTACCTCGTATCCGCTCTTGCTCCGCGATATCGCATGGTATCAATCGCACCAGTTTCATGCGCTTATCGCTGACGAGGCGCAGACCATAAAGAACCGAGCGACCAAGACCGCGCAAAATGTCGCCTCGGTCCAAAGTCCCCGCCGCATTGCCCTGACTGGTACGCCCGTGGAAAATTCGCTTGACGACCTCTGGTCCATCTTTCACGCCATCTTTCCCGAACTTTTTGCTAGCCAAGAGGCCTTTTCACGAATGACGCCGGAGGCGGTCGCCAAACGCGTGCGTCCCTTTCTCCTTCGACGCTTGAAAAAAGACGTCTTGAAGGAATTACCGGATAAGATCGAAACGGTCGAGACCTCAGAACTGACCACGGAACAGCGCAAGCTTTACGTGGGCTACTTGCAACAATTGCGTGATGAGGCCAGAGAAAGCATCGCAGGGGCTGGGTTCGGAGCCAGTCGGTTCAAAATCCTGGCCGGTCTAACGCGCCTTCGCCAGATTTGCTGCCATCCCGGTCTCTTCGTCGAAAACTATGAAGGAGAATCCGGAAAACTAGACTTGCTGATGGAGATCGTCGACGAAGCCATGGCGTCGAATCGCAGGATGCTCATCTTTTCTCAATTTACCTCCATGCTGGCGATTATTCGAGGGAAATTGGAGATGCGGTCGTGGCCCTTTTACTATCTGGACGGAGACACGCCCACTCGTGAACGGCTGGGTTTGACTGAAGGTTTTAACCGCGGAGAACGCCCTATCTTCCTCATATCCTTGAAAGCCGGAGGCACCGGCCTTAATTTAACCGGAGCGGATACGGTCATTTTGTACGATCTGTGGTGGAATCCTGCCGTGGAAGAACAGGCGGCAGACCGGGCCCACCGAATTGGGCAGAAAAATGTCGTCCAAGTCATTCGGCTGATCACCAAAGGCACCATCGAGGAGAAGATGTATGAGCTCCAAGAGAAAAAACGCGACCTCATCGACCGGGTGGTCCAAGCGAACGAGCAAGGGTTAGGAGCGCTAACCGAGGACGATGTCCGTGAACTCCTAACCCTATAGCGAAGGTGCGCCATGTCGGGAAACGAATATGCTGGGGGGTGCATCTTATCTTGGTGAGTCTATATGTCTGGTACGAACTGGGAAGTAGCGAAGTGCCTGCCGAACGCTATGACACCTCCCTGCCGGCGAGACGTCCCGCCAACCGACGTTTCCAACCAATGCCGATGCATGGTGGTATGGAAGGGAAGTGGACGTCTCCCCTGGTGGAGTTTGCGGTTTTTTTCGAAGACCGATGCGGATCATCCTGCTTCCGATAAGATCCGGAGAATTTCCGGGGTAATTTTCGAGGATAGGGCTTCTGGTTCTGGTGCGGTTTCCCCCAAAATTCGGTCGGTCCACACCGTCGTGCGCAGGGTGGCTAGGGCGTCCAAGAACGAGGGGTGTTCCTTGCGAGAATACCACGGCTGTTTCGTGACGGTCGGCTGGTCGCCTTGCGTCAACAGGTACCACAGCCACACCAAGCCATAGGTCAAAA
>JAJZZH010000232.1 GCA_021797675.1 Bacillota bacterium
GTGCGAATGGTTTCGATCTCGGCCTCCGAAAAGGATCAGCCCCCGTATCGCCAGGGCGTTCCTCCGAGGTTGCGACGAATCGTAATCCTACCGGTACCCTACGCCGAAAGGCGAGGACTGCTTATGTCCGTCAATAGCCTTGACAGCGCCTGGTAGGCCGTGACAGCCGCCTATCGCGCTGTAGATTATGTTTACGCAGGATTGGACGCGATAACAACCCTATCTGCCGTTCAACTCGTCCCTCTGAAAGAGCCACACCCATTTAACTTTGCCGAAGACCGGTTAGGGCTCGTTCGCTATGCCATGCCATGTTGACAGTAAATCCGCGGCGGAATAAACTAAAGTAAGCTTAGTCTAGTCCGTGAAAGGATGCGCGGTCGAGCGTTGGGTTGGCGAGATCGTCGACGGCTTGGCGAAAGTGATGGTGTCAGCAGGCAGGAACTCAGACACCAGAAGTTGGGTGTTTTCGGAGATGAGCGACCACACCGACCGATTCTGCGCCGCGTAAATCATCCAGATGGTTCTCTCCCGTTGCTCGGCGGAGGGTTCCGCTGAGGTCTTTTTGGCAGGGATAGGTCTGCAAATTCGCTGGCTCGGTTTAAGCGGCAAGGCGGATTCCCTTGATTACCGCGGTTAAGTTTTCCATAGCCACGGCGGACTTGTAGCATTATACTCGGATTGGCAATTCGTAATAGTCGTCATAAATGGTCGTCATCAAGGGAGGGATTCGGGAATTTAACCGGCAATGTATGCCTTGATGGAGAAGCAGATCGACAGCTTTTTCTGCAGAGATTCGCGGTCGCTCATCGGACGGGCATCCAAAGCGTTTGAGGACAGGCAGCTGGTCATCATAATACCGTAATTGGGAGGGATCGATGGTGAAGCAATCGAAGTGGGCGGCAGGGGCCGCCGCGGCGCTGAGCGCCACATTGCTTTCGACCGGCGTGAGCATGGCGGCGGTCAGACCGGCCAAGGTGCCGTTTAACAATACCGTGGTCATGGCACTTCCGCCGCAAGTCGACATTAACTGGTATTTTCCGATTGTGGATGTCCCCTCGAACAGCCTTTATAGCGCTTGGCTGTGGAACATGGGGTACTCGTCCCTGATTCACCTCAAGAACAACGGCGGGTTTAACTGGCAAACCTCCATCGCCAGCCACGTCAGCAAAAATCCCCAGGGCACCGTCTATACGGTCACCATGAACAAGAAGTGGCATTGGTCCAATGGGCAGCCGGTTACCAGCGCCAATGTGCTGACCACCTGGAAGTTGATTCAAGACACCTCAATGCCCAAAGCCCCGGCGCCGTGGCCATACACGGGGGCGGGCACCGGCGGGATCCCGGCCAATATCAAGAGCATCACGGCGCAGGGGCCCTACAAGTTTACGGTGACCCTCAAGAGTCCGGCTAACCAGGCATGGTTCATGTATAGCGGGCTGAACCAGTTGGAGCCCTTGCCTTCGGTGTGGCTCAAGTATAAGAATCCGATTCAGGAGGATAAGTGGCTGGCCAAGGCGGCCACCAATCCCAACCTGCCGGAATACAAGATTATCGACGGACCGTACCAGTTGGTCCAAGCCGTGAACAACCAGAAATGGGTGTTTCAGGCCAACCCCAAGTACGACGGACACAAACCGCAGGTCGCCCGGATTATCTTCGTCTATGAGGGGTCCAGCCAGGCCGAATACGCCGCGCTACGCAAGGGAACGATTCAGTTCGGCTATCTGCCGTCCTCGATGTGGAAGGCGCGCCAACAGTTGGGGTCGACCTACCGCCTCTCGCTCTTCTACCCCTTGCAGTACAACGACATGCTGGTCAACATGAACCAGGGCAAGACGGCCGCCAACACGGCGCCCAACGGAGTTGCCAAACTCTTCAACCAGCTCTATATCCGCCAGGCGATTCAGCTCGGCATCGACCAGCCGGCGATTAACAAGGTGTCGTTTAACGGCAACGGAATCGATGAGTTTACGGCGATTACCAGAAAGCCCAAGACCGTGTTCTTCCCGCCGCACCTTAAGGCTTACTATCCGTTCAACCCCGCGCGCGGCAAGAAAATTTTGCAGCAGCACGGATGGAAAGACGTTAACGGCGTGATGACCCGGGGCAAGCAACACCTTGCCTTCACGCTCGACTATGCCAGCGGTACCCACTGGATGACCGACGAAGTGACCTTGATTCAACAGGGGCTGGCTCGTGAGGGAATTCAGGTGAAGCTCGTTCCGGAGACCTTCAACACCCTGATCGCCTTGCACCCGAACCAGTGGGAAATGATGGACTACGGCGGGATTACCTACGGCGGCTCGTATCCGTCCGGGGACGGGCTGTTTGAAACCCCCGGCGTGGGTTTGAACAGCCAGGGATACTACAATGCCAAGATGGTGAAGTTGATCCAGGCCAGTTTGAAGCCGCACGCGACGGTGAAACAGGGACTCGCGGCCCTGTACAAGTACATGGACTATGTCGCCTACGACCTGCCCATGCAGTTCACTCCCGACGCGGCCAGCTATTACGAGACGATCAAGTCGCTTCACGGCACGATGTCGACGTTTAACCCGTTCACCCAATACCCGGCACCGCAGTACTGGCATTACGGCGGCAAGTAACCCGGGGCGACGGGCAGGGGGCGTCTCCCTGCCCGTCGCGGGTGCGGCCGAGGAGCGCATCGGCAGCCGCCAACGTGTTGGTGCGGCTGCCTTTCTGGCGTTGGCGGACGTAGGGGCTGCTGAGCAGGTGGTCCCAGCGCAGGCCGGGCCAGATGGGGTAGCGGGAGAAATGGGCGGAAAGGAGGGGGAGCACGGTGATCGCGAACCCCATCGCTGAGGCGAAAATCGAGATGGCGGAACGGCCTGAGCCTTCACGGGCGTGGCGCAGATTTTGGCGGCACCCGATGGGCGGTATCGGGGTGGCGGGTTTGATCTTTGTAATCTTATTTTCCTTTCTAGGGCCTGTCATTTATCACGTTAGCCCGGATGCCACCAATCTGCTGGATTTAATGCATGCGCCAAGCCTGCAGTTTCCGTTGGGGACTGACCAACTGGGGCGGAATTATCTGGCTCGGGTGATGGTGGGCGGCCAGTTGTCCCTCATCGTCGGATTTGCGTCGGCGTTCGGCACGATGATCCTCGGCGTCGCTTACGGATTGATTAGCGGGTATCTCGGCGGCATCGTGGATATGGTGCTGATGCGTATTGTCGACATTTTGTTGACCATCCCGTCGCTGTTCCTGTTATTGCTGTTGGATGCCATGTTTCAGCCGAGTGCCGTGGTATTGACCTTTATTATCGTGTTTACCTCGTGGTTTCCGGCCAGTCGGTTGGTGCGTTCCGAGGTGCTCTCGCTTAAACAGCGAGACTACATCGAGGCATCTCGAGCCTTTGGCGCCAGCGGATGGCACATCATGCTGCGCGAACTCTTGCCCAATGTGATGGGTACCGTGATGGTAGCGACGACGTTTCAGGTGGCCGCGTCGATCATCACCATTGCCACCCTGAGTTTTCTCGGACTGGGCTTGCCACCGCCGACGCCGAACTGGGGAGCGTTGTTGAGTTCGTCGATGAGCTATATGTACCAAGGCGCGTGGTGGCTTATTTACCCGCCTGGAATTGCGCTCTTGATGACGATGCTCTCTTTCAATTTTATCAGCGAAGCCATGAAGTCGGCCGTCGACGTGCGATTATAGCCTAACCGAAAGGAGGCGGGAGGACCGTGGTGCGTTTCATTATCCGCCGGTTGCTGGAAGCCATCCCCTCTTTTCTCGGGATCTGTGTCTTTACGTTTTTGCTGCTTCACTTGGTCCCCGGCGGCCCAGCCGAGGTGGCCATTGGACCCCATTATTCGCCTGCCCGGGTGGCGGCGGTCAACCGCGCGCTGGGCCTCAACAAGCCGCTTTATACGCAGTTTGGCATATGGTTTTGGAATCTGTTGCATGGAAATTTGGGGGTCTCGTATTCCTCCAACCAGCCCGTGTTGCGGATGATTGGACAAGCGCTGCCGCACACGCTGGAGTTGGTGGTGGCGGCGATTATCGTGTCGCACGTTTTGGCCATCGTGATCGGAACCGTTCAAGGCTACTACGCCAACACTTGGTTTGATCATGCGGTGACCGCCGTCAGTTTTTTCTTTTGGTCGATGCCGCTGTTCTGGCTGGCTATTTTGGTCGTGCTGATATTTTCCATAAACCTGGGATGGTTCCCTTCGGGGGGCATCACCAACGTGACGGCCAGCCACAGCGGTTTCGGATCCTATGTGGCCCACACCGTGCTGCCTGCGGGCACGCTCGTGCTGGCCACGGTGGCCAGCTGGATGCGGTATATGCGCTCGTCGATGGTGGACGCCTTGGTTCAGGATTACGTTCGCACCGCGCGCTCCAAGGGGCTTTCCGAATTGAGGGTGGTCTTCAAGCACGCGCTGCGCAATTCGTTGCTGCCGCTCATCACGTTGCTCGGACTGTCTATCCCCAGTCTGTTCGGCGGGGCGCTGGTGATCGAAGAGATTTTCAACTATCCCGGCATGGGGCTCTTGTTTTGGACCTCTGCCTTCAACCGGGACTATCCGGTCCTTTTGGGCATTACGGTGATTGTGGGGGTGCTGACCATTGTCGGCAATTTGCTGGCCGACATTCTTTACGGGTTGGTGGATCCACGGATCCAATACCGATAGAGCGGGACCACGCGCTATCCCTGGCGACGTCGAATGGAGGTCGTCGGTGATGCGGAATGCGGACAGTGGGCGAGTGGCGTAATGATGAGAACCGCTGCCAAGGGGGGATCATCGTGATGGGATGGATTTGGTTAGTGATGGGGATGGTGTTGCTCGGCGTCGAGGTGACCCGGGGGGACTTGTACCTGTTTGGCTTCGGCGTCGGCGCCTTCCTGGCCGCCCTGCTCTCTCTGACGGGGCTAGTGCCCTTGGAGTGGGCGGCCTTTCTCGGAGTGGGCTTGGGCAGTCTCGGGGTGCTCCGGCCCAGATGGCTCAAACGGCTGAATCGGGGGGCGTCGGCAGGATTGCTCGACCCGATGGAACGCATGCTCGGCATGCAAGGCGAAGTGGTGGAGACGATTACGCCAGTCCGGGCCGGGGCGGTGGAGATTTCTGGGCGGCGCTGGCTGGCGAGCGCGTTGGACGACTCGGAAATCGCCGTAGGCAGCATCGTTGAGGTCTATGGAGTGGAGGGCACCACCCTGAGCGTGCTGCCGGTCTTGCTAGCGCAGGGATCCCCGGCCCCGAAGGACGCGGATCGTGGGCTAAAGGGATAAGGGGTCACGGAGCCAGGAGGGGTCAGGAGCGCAAGCGCGGAAGCGATCAAGCGATCAAGAGATTAAGAATAAAGGAGGGTCCTGACATGTGGGTTACCTATGTTGTCGCCGCTGTCATTGTGGCTTTTGTCTTATGGGTGTCGCGGCGGTCCATCTTAATCGTCCATCAGGCCGAAACCGCTATTGTCGAACGCTTTGGTAAATTCCACCGCGCGTTTCCCAGCGGATTGGCCACGCTGTTGCCATTTTTCGACCAGGTGCGGGCGCGGGTGGATCTGCGCGAGCAATTCATCAATGTTCCCCCGCAACCCGTGATAACGCGGGATAACGTCACCATATCAATCGATAGCGTGCTCTTTTACCAGGTTACCGACCCCGGGCGTGCGGTCTATTCGGTCAACAACTTTTCGGGCGCGGTGGAAAACCTGGTACAAACGACGCTGCGCTCGATTATCGGCGAGATGTCCCTCGATGACACCCTGTCCAACCGTGAACAGATCAACTCCCAGCTGACCATGAAGCTGGATCGGGAGACGAATGATTGGGGGGTCAAAATCCATCGAATTGAAATCAAGCAAATTGACCCGCCGGTGGAAATTAAGCAAGCGATGGAAAAGCAGATGCGGGCCGAACGCGACAAACGGGCGATGATTACCCAGGCGGAGGCTTTAAAGCAGTCGCAAATTCTCGAGGCGGAAGGGTTTCAAACGGCCACGGTGACCCGGGCCGAGGCGGAACGCCAGAAGCAGATTCTGGAGGCGCAAGGGCGGTCCGAGGCGCTGTTGAAGATGCAGCAGGCGGAAGCCGATACTTTGGTGATGCTGCGACACGCGGAAGCTGACCCCACCGTCCTGCAGTTGAAGGCCTATCAAACCCTGGCCCAGATGGCGCAAGGGCCTGCCGCAACGATTTTACTGCCGAGCAATCTCGGAGAGATGGCCGGAATGGCCGTAACGATGGGAAAGGCGTTGGCTGGTCGCAACCATCAGGGCCAGGACCCGGGAGAGACGTCATAGCGGATCCTGCCAGAGAAGGCGAGAAGTAGTCCGAGACGATAACCTGTCTCAGCCGTCCCCGTTGGGGGACAGGCGAGCGGAGCGACCCTTCGGTGCAGGTCTGACGGGCCGCTGGCGCTCGCGCCAGCGTGTGGCGGCCGTTAGGCCGCATGCGGTGTGGTTCTTTGACCCTTTGAGCCGCGATAGCGTTTTGCCGTCGCTAAGGATGCTCCGCCGGCAACTCCCGACGTACTTGGCGCGAGGCCAAAAGTTCCGTAAACTCTCGCAAGATGGCAAACCGTTTGCGCATGCGGCGAGAACTGGCGGACTTGAGATTATGGCCCAGCGTGGAGAGATGCGTACTGGATAGAAGATACCCCCAGAAGAAGGATCAGCTCTGAAGCATGAAGATGCTATACGCCAGGGATTGTCTTCTTGGATTGCGGCCCACCGAGCGCACGGCTTGGCCGTGAGACCTGCTGGCCTCACGCTCCGGCGCAATGCCATCGAAGAAGGCACGGCCCTCCGACCTACCCGATGAGGTGGGGACGATGGGGCCGAAGCTGAGCTGCCGCCAAAGCAGCCCGATTAAGCCAATTTCCCGCCATCGACTCCACGATCCACCGGATGGGGCCTTGGATCTCGCGTTCGAGGACGCTGAGCCACAACGCCGCACGAGGTAAGGCCGGGACTTCGAGCAAATGCCTCAGGACCAGCAGCCCATGAAAGCCTTGCACGCCGTTCCGGTTTCGAAAAGACCGATGCCCCCCCATGATACCCGTAGTGCTTTTTCCTCCGCATAGATTCTTCAATATCCCAGCGGCGGCAAGCCGTGTGGTTGCAGCGATCCCCCCGTTGGCGCGGGACCGGGGACGGGCTGATCCCCACCCACGGGCTTGGAGTGTCCGCCCTGAGCACCCGTTCAAGGTTCTTCGCAGACAGCATTATGCAGCAGCGCCGCCCCGTGGATCGTTCCATGGATACTCGAGATCGGCGGGCTGCTCGACAGTGCGCCTGGGGCGCAGGGGAAGGGCGAATGCAACGAGACCCTGGCCAACTTTCGCGGAGGAGCCGATGGTTCTCAGCGTCGCCCAGCGGCGTCAACGCGGCCGACGAAGGATTCGCCGAAGCTGTATACGTCGAGAGGCTTATGCAAGAAATCTGTGGGGACCGGAGGTCCAGTCCATCCGGTCTAGTCGGTGCATGGCATCCAGGACATCTTGGCAAACCAGGCAAGGACTCGGGTCCCGTCCGGAGCACCGGCACAGGGCACGATTCCGGATATCAGCGAGATCTGCGAAAGTGAGGACTGGTCGCGAGTCTGCCAGATCGGGTGGTAGTACGCAGACTTGGTGGACGAGTGACGGTAGGAATGAATCCCCACGCATTCTCCAAACTACATCCCCAGATAAGTCAGGTATGGCCTCAGGGGACGGAGGAAACGACCATCCTGAGGTTATTTTCGACAGCCACGACCCGTCTCATCGGCAATAGTTCTCGTGATTTCAGAGCCCGAACCCCACCACCTGACTTAACCGATCATGTATGTTCTCCAAAGCATGGGGACAAGTGACGGTAGGAATGAATCCCCACGCATTCTCCAAAGCATGGGGACAAGTGACGGTAGGAATGAATCCCCACGCATTCTCCAAAGCATGGGGACAACTGACGGTAGGAAGAAATCCCCA
>JAJZZH010000102.1 GCA_021797675.1 Bacillota bacterium
CTTTTGTGCGTAACGAAAGCTTTTATTATTGTTCAGGGATTACTTGGTCCTTTGTTAGCTCGTCTAAACTTGGGGTCCGCTATTCGCCGCCGGGATTTATATTCGATGTCGCAGGTTCCTCCTTGTTTCCAGAGGAAGAGTACATTCCATACATTACAGCATTTTTATGCTCATCGTTAGCTTATCGATTTATGCAGTACCTGAATCCCACTTTGAACTTTCAAGTTGGCAACATTGCCTGCCTACCACTCATTGTGGAGGAGAGGATTAGGCCGCAAGTCGATCAATTAGCGCAAGAGAACATCCAGATTGCACAAGAGGACTGGGACGACTTCGAGACCTCGTGGAACTTTGTTCAACACCCATTCCTGAAACATCGGTCGAGTGCGAGAACAATTGTAGGCGCCTTCGCTGCATGGCATGCCCATGCGGATCAGCGGTTTCGAAAGATGCAGCAGAACGAGGAGCAACTCAACCATCTGTTTATTAACCTCTACGGTCTACAAGAGGAACTGACGCCAGAAGTTCCGGACGACGAAATTACCCTGCGCCGGGCCGACGAGGTCCGCGACGCCAAATCGTTTTTGTCGTACTTTATCGGATGCCTCATGGGGCGCTATAGCCTCGACGTGCCGGGACTCACCTACGCCGGCGGGAACTGGGGGGCTCAATCGTACCAGACATTTCAACCGGTTGCGGATGGCATCGTGGTCTTGACGGATGACCGATACTTTGACCAAGACATTATGGGTCGGCTGGAAGAATTTCTCGTGGCGGTTTATGGCCGGGAGTCGCTCGATGAAAACCTGCGGTGGTTGGCCGACCGTGTGGACCGCCGGGCCGAAGATGATGCGGCGACACGGTTGCGTCGATACTTCCTGCAAGAGTTCTTTAAAGACCATTGCAAAGTGTATAGCAAGCGGCCCATCTACTGGCTCTTCGACTCCGGACCGGACAAGGGCTTTCGGGCCTTAGTGTATCTTCATCGGTACACGCCGGACACGGTGGCGCGGGTGCGTCTTGAATACTTGCAACCGTTGCAAGTCCGTGTGGCCGAGGAACTGCGGCAGTGGGAAGCACGCCTGGCGGCCGGAACGCTGAGCCGTGCCGAACGGCGAGTGGTAGAATCCCGCATCGACGTACTCCTGGCCCGTCAAGCAGAGTGTGTGCGCTATGACCAAGTGCTGGCAGACCTCGCAAATCAACGGATCGCCTTAGACTTGGATGATGGAGTCAAAGTTAACTATGCCAAGCTCCAGTCGGCCCTGGCCGTGGTGAAGTGAGGAGACGCCCGTGGATGAGTTAACAGCTTTGGTGAACCTATTTGCCTCCACGTCCGACTGGCGCCGGGTGGTCTTTTGGTATGATCCCGACGGCGATCAGGATCGGGAAGTCCTTGCGGAGGCCTTGGCTCAGGTCCATGTCAAGTTGTGGGAGTTAAGCGCCCACAACGTGTTGGAAACGAAGTATCAATTGGAAGTCGTGGATCCCGAGAGTTCCTATGTGGTCTACGCCCCGTTTGCGCACCCAGCGCCGGAGGACAACTGGTTGTTGGACATGGAACTCTATGGGCAGGTTTTCGAGGCGGATCGGCTGGGATTACTGCGGACGCGGCTTCGACTGCATCAAGTACCACGGGACGAATTGGAACGCCACGCCCGATTCTTTCAGAATCAAGGGCGGGTGCGACGGTTGGAACGGGTCTTGCCGGAAGACCCGAGCATCATCAATGTGCAGAATGCGCTCTTGGCCGTGCTCACGAACCAATCCTTGCCTAATCCCGGTGCCATTCTGGGGTCTCTCTTATGGATCGACGAGGGGGATGCGTGGGAGGCCATTAGCAAGTTCTACGGGATCGCGGCCTTTTGGGCGTGGGCGCGACAGCTGTGGGGCATCCCGGAGACCGTGGATCAGCTGTCGACGCTGAAAGAGGTGCTGATTGCCAATCACCTGCGCGTCCAAATACCCGGGCTCGAGGGCGCGCTGCCGGCCGTCCAATCGACGAAGCCCCATGCCTGTCGGATGCTGATGGAGGACTGGCTCCGTCAGCGCCAAACGCGCGAAGCCATGCGTCCGACGCTCGCGCGAATAGTTCGCGACTGGAATTTGACCGAGGGGCTCCGGGATTACGACATCGTGGCCTGTGATACCGTGCCGTGGATTGATGAGTGGCTGCTCCATCAGGCAGCGTTGGCCTTAGTTCATGACGTGGATCAGCCGGACCGCTGGCTTAGCGTCTGTGAGAAGCGCCGGACCACCGCCTGGGCGGATGAGTGGGCGATGGGCTACCGAGCGGTGGACGCAGCCTGGCGTCTAGAAGCCGTACGCCGCTCATGGGATGACCATCGGCCGTTCGCTGGGGCGAGTGTCGTGCAGACCTATGCAGATACGCTCTATCGCGTGGACCAGGCGTATCGCGCGTTTGCGGTCGCAGTTCAGCAGCTTCACCACCCGGAATGGCTGGAGGCGGGATGGACGCGGCTCGACAACTGGTATACCCATCACTTTTTGCCGGATGTGGCCGACTGGGCGACGACGGCATGGTCCTCGACGTGGTTTTCCGAGGATGCGGTCCCCCAGCCGCAGTTCTATGAGCATTTTCTGGCCCGCCATGTGGCTAAATCGGCCGAGCGAATTTTCGTCATAATTTCGGATGCCCTCCGGTACGAAGCCGGGGTCGAACTGCGCGATCGCCTAATGCAATGGGGGGGCGCTGAGCGGGTCACCGTGACGCCGATGCAGGCAACGCTCCCGACCTACACGCAGTTAGGGATGGCGAGCTTGCTGCCGGGACGAACCCTGGGCGTCACGGAACAGGGCGTCGTGTTGCGGGATCATCGCAGTACCCAAGGCCTGGAGCACCGCGCCGCGGTGCTGAAAGCCTATAACCCCGCATTTGACGCCATGCGGCTGGAGGATTTCCTGGCCTTACCGGTGAAAGACGGGCTCGAACGGGTGCGGGGATTACGGGTCGTCTATCTCTACCATGACACCATTGATGCCACAGGGGACAAATCGACGACGGAGTCCCAGACGTTTGAGGCCGTCGAGACGGCACTACGACAGCTGGCGGGTGGGGTCGAGAAGTTGGTGCGATCCTATCAAGCCGCCCGGATTTTCATTACGGCCGATCATGGATTTCTGTTTCAAGCACATCCGGTGGCCGCATGGAATAAAGTCCCCCCGGTGACGGGGACCGTGGTCGACGGCAACCACCGTTTCGCCTTGGGGCGGGCGTTGTCGGCGCCGTCGGGATGTCAGAAGTGGGACTTATCGTATCTGGGATGGGCCGGCTGGGACGCCGTCATTCCCCAAGGGCTTGGTCGCTTCGGCGGGGCGGGGGGCGGGACGCGGTTTGTGCATGGCGGCCCGATGCCCCAGGAAGCCGTGGTGCCCGTAATTGAATACCGCCCTCTGCGGTCGCGTGAGGCGGGGGGAAGCGGTCCTGTCGATATTGAGGTCGCTACGCAACAGCGTGTGGTCACCTCGTATGCTTTTCGGGTCAAGCTCTTTCAAAAACAGCGGGTGTCTCCCCAGAGGGCGCGGCGGTTGGTGCAAGTCGCCCTTTATTGGGAGGGGCACCGGATCTCCAATACGACCACGCTGGTGTGTGATGCGACAGGCGAGGTGTCCGATCGCTACTACGACGTGACGCTTGCGCTGCACGAGGCGGCCTATCCGTCCGGTGGTCGCGCCGAACTTCGCCTGGTGGACGTTACCGGGGATGAGCCCGCGGTGTATCTGACGGTTCCCGTGGAGCTGCGTATTTTTACGGACTAAGGAGGGCGAATGCGATGCTGGAGGTGGGTGAATGGGTGGAAGGCAGCTTTTGGCCGGAGCCTGTGGAAATTAAGCGCTGCGAGGCCATCGGTGACACCTATTACGTCGTCGAGGCGCTCGGTCGGACCTCGCGGACCTATTTCGAATCGGTATTGGATGTGTACCAACTAGACTCCGTCCGGCGAATCCAGCCGCGTCCATCCCGTGACGAGGGGAATTCCCTGGCCGTTTTGCAGGCCATCCAAGCACAGATTCTGCAAGCCGATCGGCGGTTTTCGGCCGCCCGCTCGCAAGGGAATCAGCACGTGTTGCCCCTGCCCCATCAGGTTGAAGCGGTGTACGGTCGACTGCTGCAAGCACCCGTGGTGCGGTTTCTCCTGGCCGACGACCCCGGTGCCGGGAAGACCATTATGGCAGGGATGTTGATTCGAGAACTCCGCGTACGCGGTTTGGCGGATCGCATTCTTATTCTTGTGCCTCCATTGGTCTTAACCCAGTGGCAAGATGAACTGCAGCAGAAGTTTGGCGAATCCTTTCGCATTGTGAGTCGGGCCAGTTGGGATGGCCATGGCAACCCGTTTACGGAAGCGCCGCGCTGCCTGACCTCCATTTACTGGGGGGCTCGCCCCGAGATCAAGGCCTTGATTTCGCAACCGGACTGGGATCTGGTGATTGTAGATGAGGCGCATAAAATGGCGGCTTATACGCACGGCAAGAAAGCCCGCAAGGTGACACGCACGCAAATCTACCGCCTGGGGGAGGCTTTATTGCTCGAAGCACCGCAATGCCTGTTATTGACCGCGACCCCACACAAGGGAGATCCGGAGAATTTTCGACACCTGATGCGATTGGTGGATCCGGATGTGTTTCAGGAGGTCGACCCGCATGATGTGATGCGGGAGCGCGCGAATCCCTTCATCATCCGGCGCCTGAAGGAATCAATGGTCAATTTTGATGGTACCCCGATTTTCCCTCCGCGCACGACGAAGACCATTGGCTTTGACTTGTCACCCGAAGAACTGGATTTATATGAGGCGGTGACCCGCTATGTCCGGGATCACTTTAATCAAGCTCTGCAACGGAAAAACGGCGGGGCCGCCTTTGCCATGATGTTGCTGCAGCGACGATTAAGCTCCTCCCTCGAAGCGATCACCCTGTCGCTGGTGCGTCGGCGTGAACGGTTACAGGCCCTGCACGCACAAACGGTGGCCGAGCGCCGGCGCTGGCAAGAGCAATGGGCGGCGGTGGATTATGAGGAGGAAGGCGAGGAGGGAGAGGATGTCGTTTCCGACGAAGCACTGGTCGGGGCCATCGCCGACATTGATCCCGAAGCATTGCAGGATGAAATCTACCAGCTTGACCGGCTGGTTGAGCTGGCCAACGCGATACGGACGCACGGAGTGGAACGCAAGTATCAAGAGCTCGAATCGACGGTGTTCGGGGCGGGCGGATTGCTGGCCCGGGGGGAAAAACTCTTAATCTTTACCGAGGCTCGCGATACGCTCCGGTATCTGGTGCGTCGACTGGGCGAGAGGTTAGGCGCGGAGGCCATTGCCACCATCGACGGTGAGCAGTCTATGGAGCAGCGACAGCAGCAGGTTGAACACTTCCGCCATCAAGCCCGTGTGATGATTGCCACGGATGCGGGCGGCGAGTCGATCAACCTGCAATTTTGCCGTCAGATGATTAACTATGACATCCCATGGAATCCCAATCGGTTGGAGCAACGCATGGGCCGGATCCATCGTATCGGCCAAACCGAGGAAGTATTTGTCTTTAATATGGTAGCGGTGAATACCCGCGAGGGTGATGTCATGCAGCATCTCTTGCGAAAGATGGAGCAGATGGCTCAAGATCTAGGCGCCGAGCTGGTCTACAATTTTCTGGGAGACTTCTTAGAAGGCCCCTACGGTTCCTTAGCCGCGATGATGGAAGATTGCGTCATGGGTCGACAAACTCTGGAGGAGATCATCGCCGGACTGGATCGCACCTTATCCGAGGAGCACCAACGTTTGTTGGCCTTGGCGGCGGAAGAACGATTAGATGGCGATACGGTGGACGTGCCGCAAATCCGGGCTCAGCAACAACGGGCATGGACGGAACACATTCCGGAACGGGTGTACGAACAGTTTGCCCGCGCGGTGTTCAAAACACATGGGGTGACGCTGTCGGATACCGATGGGTACTGGGCCATTGGACGGGTTCCCCGCGCTCTGCGGGAGCAGCTACGTCTGGCGCAGTCTGTGACGGGTTTAGAGGACGATCTGCGCGCGGCCCACATCGACCGGGACAGCCCACTCTACTTGGTGGCAGAACAATTGGCTGAGTCGAACGGCATGGCCTCGGTGCAACCGCTGCAGATTGGGTATGCCACACCCGAGCCCCTCGATATCGTCGGGTTTCAGATTTCCGTGCGGGACGGTAATGGCCAGGAGATTTATGAATCCATGGTGCATTGGGCGCGGCGGACGAGTGGCGAATGGATTCAGGTCGATCCATATTGGTGGTTTGACGAACGGTTGACGGATGTGCGGACTTACGAGGACGACTTCGGTATGCATGATTTTGAGCGCCAAGCGCTGAATACGGCGATCGGGGAAATGAATCGCATTCGCCAAGCTCGCGAAGCCACGGTCGATAAAAAGGCCCAGTACCTTCGACGCGCCTTCGACGGACAATATCAACACCTGTTGGAGCGTGTGAACCGCTATCAACACACGAACAGCGAGAATCGCAACAACGTTCTCATTAACCAAACAACCGTCCGGATGCGTGAGCTCGAGACCCGGCGCCGTGGGCGGCTGGAGCGTTTGGACCGAGAACGAGCGATTCAAATTCGGCCGGTAAGGGCCGTTTACGCGGCCCACTTGGCACCGATGGGGCCAGGTCATCGGATTATTCCGCAGGATTGGGAATTCGCGATGCAAGAATTTGTCCTGCGGTCCGGATACAAGAATCCGGTGACGTTGCCGGCCTTCGGGTTGGTGGATTTTTATGCGGAAACAGCGGCGGGCGAACCGGTATATTTTATTGGCACCACTGAATCAGACCTGACGCTTGGAGAGGGGCATCTCAAAGACCTCGCGGCGGTGACGGGACAAGTGATACGGTTGGGACTCGGCGATGACGGGGTTCGGCAACTGGGAACGCTTTCGTTGGGGTAAGAACGCGAGTCGGGGGCCAACCATTTTCGTCGCACCGGTGCCGTGGTCATGGAGATAGGATGTTACAGATTAACGCACGTCTGAGGCCAAATTATCGGAGGACGGGTGAGACGGATCGTCTGCACATCGCGGGTGTGAGGTGCCAATGAGTGCCCCGATGATGACTTAGTGGCTAAGGTCATGCTGCTGCAAGGCGTGCACCACCTCGTGAAGGTCCACGACGATGGCCCACGTTCGGGGCTCTGGTGCGCCTAAACGTGAGTGGGAATCAGGATCGGGAATCCACACGTCCTCACCGTCGGTTGCGAGGGGATGGCTTGATTGCAAGGAACTCAACTCGGACATTTGACGAACGTAGGTGACAAGCTTGCGGAGGGCGTCTGGTCGAATGCCTGCCTGTCGTAAATCGGCCATGATGCGGACGGCGACCACGTCGGAGAAACTGTAGACTCGTCGCGAACCGGTGCCGTGAGCTTGGTGAACACTTGGAGAGATTAATCCTATTTGATCCCAGAAATGCAGCGTTTTCGGATTCACCCCGGTTAGCTGCTGCACCCGCATAGTGGGAAATTGCGATTCCAAAAGTATAACAACCTCCCAATCGTTGCGTTAATACGCCCTTTAACTTCATGAGTAGTGTGCTTGTCTAATCACGAGTCACTCCAAAAATCGCTCATGAGTAATTGCCCTTAATTTACCATGACGTCTATTCGAGGAGAAGAGCCTGTTGTGGGAAGACAGACCCGGGTGCATAGCCGCTTCAATCGTCGATACCGATCATCGGTGAAGGATATTCGCATTGGACAGGAGCGCTCAAGGGCTAGCCTATGCAATTGGGTACCGACATTTGAGCCGCAGCAGTCGGGCCTCGTGGGACGAATCACGCCGAACCTGTTCGTACAAACGGGGCTCATTCCACGCTGGGCGAAGTCTAAGTCGCGGCAGGCGGTTTTACAGTTTGTGGATATTAATGGTAATCTATGTATAA
>JAJZZH010000146.1 GCA_021797675.1 Bacillota bacterium
CATCCACGTTCACGGTACGCAGCCAGGCGTTGTTTCACTCGCCAACAGACCGCGGCGGCCGGGGAACGTGGTGGATGACCGCGATGCCCCCTGGGCCGGAAGGAAACTGCGAGCTACGGTCGCCTACCTCTGGGTTCATTGGTCAATGAAGGAAACGGTGTATCCCCCATCCTTACGGTGGGGCTTGGGGGGGGGGGCATCCATACGGTGTGGCAAGGATACCACTCCGCCCGGTGCTTTGGAGTGGGTTTGGGGACTCCCTCCTACATCCCGTTGGTGGTGCCATCGATTGGGGCGGGAGACGGTCCCGGGGGCATGGTGCGGCCTGAGCCGAGCGAATCATCCCCCATGTGCTAGAAAGGTACAGAGAGTCAGACTGCCACGTCGATCCGTACAGCGAAGTCTCAGTCCGTTATAGGGGTCGCCGAATGTCCCCGTGGTGATGGAAAGGAGTCTCTAATCGATGGCTTGGCTTTATGTCGACGCGACCTTCGGAATTAGCGGCGATATGATGCTGGCCGGACTCATCGACCTTGGTCTTGATCCGGCTGTGCTAGCCCGCGAACTCGCCAAATTGATTCCCGAGCCCTTTGACTTCCGATCGGAAACGGTTCAAGCTTGTGGCATCCGTGCCACCCGCCTGGTGGTCGAATGCGAAGATCAGGGACACGTCCACCGCACGGCGAGCGACCTGGTGCGGCTGGTGACGGAAAGCGACTTGCCTGCGCGGGCCCGCGAGCGGAGCTTGGCGATCATCGATGTGTTGGCGGAAGCGGAAGCGCGGGTCCATGGCATTTCAAAGTCCGCTGTGAACTTTCATGAAGTCGGCGCGGTGGATTCCATCATTGATATGGTGGGAACCGCCATTGGGCTGGAATTGCTGGGGATTGAGGGTCTCGTTTTTTCCCCGCCGGCCTTGGGCCGGGGCACGGTAGTATGCCGCCACGGACGCTATCCGATTCCCGCCCCGGCGACCGCATACGTACTGGAGGGCGTGCCGCTGGCCGATTTCGACGCCGAAGGCGAGCTGACTACGCCGACCGGCGCCGCCATCCTCAAAGCACTGGCCTCCTCCATTGGTCCCCTGCGAGGAACCAGTATGCTGAAAATTGGCTACGGCGCGGGCAGCCGCACCTACGCCGATCACCCCAACGTAATCCGTGCGATCCGGTTTGACCCTCGCCCGAGCGTCGAACCGACCGATCACGGCGAAGAGCATACCGAGCAGGTGTCGGTGATTTCTGCCAACCTCGATGATCTGTCGCCGGAACTCTTAGCCCACGCCAGTCAGCAACTCCTGGCATCCGGAGCGCTCGATGTCTGGATGGAACCGGTGGTGATGAAAAAAGGCCGGCCTGGCGTCGTATTGAACGCGCTCACCGCGACCGACGCTGAAGAGGCGGTCACCGCCTGCTTTTTTCAGGAGACCAGCACCTTCGGTGTCCGCATAGCCGGCCCCATGCGCCGCCATGCCCTCGCTCGCCACCTTCGGCACCTTGACCTGGGCTATGGGCAAGTCGACGTGAAAATCGGACAATACCATGGCCAAGTCGTGCAGGCGAGCGCGGAATACGAGACGGTGGCCACCTTAAGCCGGACCAGCGGCCGCGCCGCCCGGGCGATTTACGCCGACATCATGGCTCGGTTAGAAAACGGTAACCTCGCATGACAGGTTCCGTACGTTCGGTCTTAGAGGCGCTGGCCCGGGGAGCGATTGACGTCGATGAAGGGATCATCCAATTGCGCCGGCGTCTTGACACTGAAGACCTTGGCTTTGCGCGCATTGACCATCATCGCCAGCTGCGCCAAGGCCTGGCCGAAGTGGTCTACGGGGAGGGCAAATTGCCCGAGGAATCGATCGCGATAGTCACGCACCTATGCAGCCGAGGGGCGCCTGTGGTAATTGCCACCCGGGTGGGGCCGGAGGTGCATGCCGAGGTAATCCGGCAGTTCCCCAGTGCCGTGTATCACGCGCGGGCTAGGCTGTTGATCGTTGAGCAGGAACCCCCCACCAGCGTGGGCAACCTCGTGATCGCGGCGGCGGGCACCACCGACCTGCCGGTGGCAGAAGAAGCGTACTATGTCGCTCGGGCATTAGGCAATCACACCCGGTTACTGGTCGATGTGGGGGTGGCTGGTCTTCATCGCCTTCTGGACCAAATGGACGCGTTAACCGATGCCCGCGTTATCGTCGTCGTCGCTGGCATGGAGGGTGCCCTGGCCAGTGTCGTCGGTGGCCTGGTGGACTGCCCGGTACTCGCGGTACCCTCGCCGATTGGCTACGGCGCAGCGTTCGGCGGGGTCACCGCCCTGCTGGCCATGCTGTCCAGCTGTGCCCTGGGAGTCGGCGTGCTCAATATCGGAAACGGCGTCGGCGCAGCGTTCTTGGCCAGCAAGATCAATCATTTGGGCGAACCAAACTCGGGTGGGGTCCGGACCGCCCCGTAGAGCTCACAGCGGCTGACGGGCCCGCCAGGCAAATTGACCGCATGCCACGACATCCGCTGGACGGTGAGTCAAGGCGGCCACCGGGAACCGAGTTTGAGGACAAGCTCAGCCTTGACAACTTTTCGCGCGCTACCTAGCATAAAGGCAAAAACTTCGAGGTGCATCGGTGCAACTGGACAGCTTGCGGCACGTCGTTGACGAGCTTTATCTAAGTTTCAATCGAGTTCCGCATGAGCCAGGATCGGACTGTCGTCGCCACCCCGAGCACACCGGGTGGCTCTTATCGGCGATGGGACATCCCGACCGGGCCTATCCAGTGGTGATGGTCACCGGGAGCAAGGGTAAGGGTTCGTATTCGTATTATCTGTCGGAAATCTTGCGCGCCCACGGACACTCGGTCGGACTTTTCAGCAGTCCGGGATTGCTGAGCGACCGCGAGCGAATTCGTGTCAACGGACGCCTTATCCCCGAGGGTGCCTTGATGGCTACCTGGCGCACCATCCGCCCGCACTGGCAGACCCTTCTCGAGCGATTGCCGCGCGATCAGTACGTAGGGCCCGTGGGATTGTTTGCCGTCATTGCCGCCCAATATTTTCGGGACAACCATGTGGATTGGGCCATCATCGAGACCGGACGCGGCGCACGGTTCGACGACGTCGCGCAGATTTTTCATGAACACGCCGTGATTACCAACATTTTGCCCGAGCACTTGCGAGAATTGGGTCCGACGACGAACGACGTCGCTTGGCATAAACTGGGCGTCGTGCATCCCGAAACCCAAAACCTGTTTTTGGGTACGTCTTCGCCTGCGCTAACCCGGGCGATGACCAAGGAACGCCCCATCTGGCCGCGTGCTCTCGCCACGCACCACCTCGACCAGGCGGTGGCCATCCCCGATCGCCAGATTGACCGAACCGGCACACGGTTTAGTGTGCGCCTGACGTCGGGATTGACCCTCCCCCATCTGTGGATTCCCGCTGTCGGACCGGTTATCGACAATTTTGGCCGAGCGCTGGCGGTCGCCGATCGGCTGATCCCGCTCTCAGCCTCCGTGGTAGCCGATTTGACCCCCTCGCTGATCTGGCCCGGACGGGGAGAAATCGTCGCCACCGAGCCATATTTGGTGCTCGACGCGAGCATTCAGGGCGAATCCGCCAAACACCTCCTCGCCGCGTTGGGCGGACGCTTTGACCATGCGGTTCTTTCCCTGCCCAACTCCAAGGACCGCATCGGCGTGCGCTCGGTCTTGGAACCCGTGGTGTCCTCGATTATCTACACCACATGCAGCAATCCATATCTCCACTACGACTACCGGGACACCCCATTGCGACCGCAAGACCGTCTGATCGAGTCGGTCGGCGACGCCCTGGACTCCTCATACCACAAGGCTTCCCCCAGCGCGCGAATTTTGTGGATGGGAACCATCTCGTTCATCGCCGACTGTTATCGGTACCTCAACCGGTCCACCGTCCCCGACGAGCGGGTCAATGCCCCCCAAGTCCCCAGCTAGCTCATCTGTAGCCGTTATCACCCACGAGATGACGCACGATAACTGTGATGACCTGGCAGTCCACACGGCGCCCACTCACAAGGGTTCATTCTGATCGGTCGAAGAGGGTAGCGAAAACTCTCCTCACATACCGATGGCCAGACAGTTTCTGCTGAACCTCTCGATTCCACGATGACCGGTTAGCGAGTCTCGGCATCGATCCATACCACGATTGAACCTGTGCTCGCGTGGTGTGGAAGGAATTCCCCGGAAACACAAACGTGATGCTGCTCAGATTACCGATTAACGAAAAGTCGGCCGTTGCATTGTAGACTAGACTGGCTCGTAGCGTTTGGGCACCAATAGCTCCCACCGATTTTTGGTAACGAATCTCAAGGCCGAGATGTGTCGGCTGGATGGCGATAGTATGCGCGATGTTGCCCAAGGGCAACTGGGTGCTCAAGTTGTAGTCGTTGGATGCATCGCCTACGTAAGCATTCTGAAACGGCACCAATCGAGTCACGTCATTCGTTAAGGCATTCCATTGCGCCTGATCCCGAATGTGTTGACGGATCCTCTGGCTAATCATGCCGACAACGAGCCCTAAACATAATAGGCCCACCGTGAGTTGAAGAACGGTACCTCCATGATGTCCTTTTGCCATGCTGGTGCCTCCTAATACTACTACCTGGCAGATGTTGAATCCGCCAAGCGGAACAAATATCAGAACGCAGACTGGCGGCCAAGAGCGGGTCTGCGTCGTGATCCATTTTCAGCCTCATACCATAATTTTATCAGAAGATTATGCTAGGTCCCTAATCTGCCCGTTAACGCCCTACCCGTTGGGGCACATTCGCCCCCTCTAGCGCCTTAGCGCCCCAGTCGCATTTGACAACCCCAATGCACCGGGGCCGCGGCGCGGGCTATACGACACCAAAAAATGAACGCGCATCAATCACCGTTCGGGGGTGGAAATCGAGTTGCTCCATGGGGATTCCGTGCGCGCTGCCGTACCCAATGGGTTCTTCCCATGTTGACGGGTCGACGGTCACGCTAAACGCCCGGTCTTGATACACGACAATTAGGTCGGAGTCGCGAAAAAAGTGAGCATACCAGCAATTGTCGTTAATGTTGATCATGCTGTTCTGAAGCATGCTTAACGTATCACCAAATAGGTCAGGATTGACGGCAACCAGCATGAATTCCCATCGGCCCAATTGTCGGATCGTGATCACTCTTAGATGACCAAGAATTTTGTCATCATGAAGAGACTGAGCAATAACGATACCCCAATAGTCGTTAGTCAATTTCATTCGCCTCCAAGACAGACGTGCGTGCTGCTGGTTTCGGGGTTTTCTTAGGATTTCCTTGCGGGACTCACGCCCCCGTATCTGCCCTATCGTTTGTCTTGGGACCGCCCTCAGATTCTCGACTCTCGCTGAAGGCCGGAATGACCGCGCTTCATTGACGTCTCAACCAGTAGAGCGGTCGGCGCTTTTGATCCGCCATGGCGAGAATCCGAAGATGGCTGCGGACTCGCCATCGGGTGTTCACGAATTTCGTCCATCGCCGTCTCGATGGCTTGCAGGAATGTGCCGTCCAGCCCACGTCTTTGGCTTTCGTAATACGCCGCATCATACCGTTCAATCTCCGCAGCCGGGTGAAACATCGTGCGAATCTTATCCGCCGAGGTGTTCCCGGATGTCCCGAAAGACGTCCGTGGCGGATCGCCCCAAGGTCACATCGGACAGCCAATCGTCGTTCCGCCTCCTCCGCTCAGAGACGCGCATTCTCATCCTCTGACAGTTCTTCAAGGCTGTCGAGCAGCGCTGCCGACAATCGCGCTCGCTCTCGGGGAGGGAGCTTACGTAGTTCGACCTCCAACTCATCGTGAGTCACCGAATTTCCCTCCTGCTTGTCTGCGTTCTTATCGACGCATTCGTAGGCCGACATCCAGACATTCCTACCCAACGAATTTCGCTCATCCACCTCGCGGCAACCGCGGGCGCCTTTCACAGCACGTCCTGCGCCTGAGCCATCTCGCACTCGGCTGTTGAACTCCTTGGTCCCGCGATGGAGAATCGGCAGTCAGCAACGTCGACCCTGCCGATTCTCATTATACCTCTCGCCCTGTCGTCCCCAAGCTCACCACGCCCATTTGACCGAATATTATGCTAATACGCGAGGGCGTTAGTCCGCTGTCAGACGAAACCATTACGAAGACCATAGTCGCGTCAGGCTATTCGGCCTCCCAGGGATAGATTGATGGGGAAATATCGATGGATGCCACGACCTTCGGCAGATCCTCCGACCGCAGCGCGTTCAACCCCTGCGAGCTTCGTCGAGTCGGCGCAAAAGGCCCCTACCCCACCGGGTCAGGGAATATCGCTCTCTCCCGGCCCCGCCAAGCTTGGCTTGGCGACGTCGCAAACCGCAGTCCGGTACCTCCCCCGGCCGCGTTTCGGGGCAAGGCGGCGACGGAGACGGACGCAACGGGAATATTCGCAGGGAGAAACTCTCCGGATCAGCGCGTCAGGACGCTTTAAACAACTTTCGCCGCGACGGAGGCAACGCTGGACCATTTGTCCAGCCGGCGGCGGCCCGGAATACTGAACCAACATTCAATTGGATTGGGCCCCGAGCAATGCTTGCGCGTATGGAGGAACTGCACACGGTGCCCAACGTCTTCCAAGAAGGCCGTGCGCAAAATCGATTTCCGTGCGGGTCGGCTGAATCCGCTGGGCTTCAATTTGACCCGTCACGCAATTGCGCGAGGCAATCATCCCGGACGTTCCCTGCCGCGCGAATTCAATTCCAGAGCTTCGGGCTTCCCGGATCGCATGGGAAGCCCGGGACGGGTGTGCTCGCCGGCTTTCATGCTCATCATCTGGTCGGTGAATGCACTTCGACCTCCGCTTGAGCCAACTGCAGTGCGTCCGCATAGAGGTCGCAGACCTTGCGGACATTGGCCTCGAACGCTTAGGGATCGTCCACGTCGGGATTTAACCCATAGCGACTCAAATGGGGCTTGAGATCGGCGTGGGCCACATCGCGCCCGACTTGGCGGGCGGAAATGCTCTCCACGATCCCCCGTTGGATGGCCGTGTGGGCCAAGGCCGCAGCCGTCCCATGCGAAAGCGGGACGTCATATTTCTCGGGGTTCTCGCACTCCATGTGCAGAATGAGGCTATCAGACTCGTTGCTACACTTCCCTCACCACACGGGTTCTCGCACGCCATGTGCAGAATGAGGGCAAGCTGGATTGGATATGGGTAGCTTTCCCTGGATGGCCCGAGCGCGGGGCATCCTCCAGCGCAACGCCGATGGCCGCGCGTAAGGCGCGCGGCTGGTTGGCTTCGATCTGATTGAGGCCTGAAGCGTTGGCACCACGCTTTCACCGTATGGCGAGCCAACCCGGTGATCCGGGCGATGACCGCATTGACCATGCCCTCGGCGGCGAACAGGATAAGGGTTGCGCGTCGGGCGAGATGCTGGGGGACCTGCGTGCCCTTTTTTAGCTCCTGGAAAATTTGGCGTTGCCGAGCACTCAGGGTAATTTGCGGAGCTTGAAATGGGTTGAACATGAGGATCCTCCCGATTGCGCCCGAGGATTTCGGCGGGTCTCCGCGGGGCGTCCTCATTCGAGAACGGTCAGCGGAGAACATCGCCCGGTTGGGGCGTTTTCCTCACGATCGCAGGAAATCCTTGGAAAGCCGAGGCGGCGGCACGACCCAGATATGGCAGATAATACCGTATCGATGAACTCCGTGAACTGCCAATATTACCAATTATATCCGCTGATAACGGACATACGTCGTCGTGTACTAGCCCCAGAGACACGGCATCTGACCCGCTATAACGTGCTTAAGCATATTTACACAGACCCATGCAGAAATCTCCTAGATCTGCACATTCCTGAACACGTCTGGAATTGTTCGCTCTTTCGGAGGCCGCAGTTTTGCTCCTAGCCGTCT
>JAJZZH010000103.1 GCA_021797675.1 Bacillota bacterium
ATCCATCGATATTTCCCTATCAATTTATCCCTGGGATTAGACCCAATAGTCTGACTACGATATGGTATTCGTAATTGTTTCGTCTGACAACGGACTTACGTCGTCGTGTACTAGACTGGGGTCTTCAGGGATGGAGCTACGCCACCAGCGCTTAACCCGTTTTCATGTCGAATCAGGATGTGATGGGCGCTAACACCAAAATCCATAAATTAGCGGCTCATGTGAGAACGGGATTGGCTGTTTCCCACAGACGAATTACTTAACGCCGCGAATAGCGGACTATCCGGCGCGAATGTGCATTAAGGCCCCTCCAACCCAGGCGGTATACCAACCGTATTTTGCACAATACAGAGGATTATTCCGAAGGCCCAATCCACCACGTTTTGCACAAAACAGGCCAACTCCATCGAGATGAAGCACAAGGCCATCCAACCGTAGATTGCAAATAGCCCAGTTTTCGGTGAACCCGGTAAATTGGTATCGAAATGTCTCGTAAAATGAAGGCGATTATGTAGTCTTTTCGCAGGGTGTCCGAGAACCGTAAAGGGGCGCTAGAGCGTTCTCGGATGCATTAGCCGCCGCTAGACCACGACAATGCGCCCTCAACCGCGATCCGGCTCCACCACGGCTAGTAATCGACCTGGACTCGGCGGCCGAACGGAGTTTCGCTACCGCTATGACACGCGATAGTCGCAACCTCGACGGCCCGTTCGTCTTCGATGGCGAGCGGTCCGCTTCGCAGGCCGAGATCGGAACCCGGAACGCCAGCGATACAGGCCAGCCTGGGCCAGGATGGCGGCAGGAAGTGGAAGGCCTGCGCACCATGGTCCAGGATTACGCCCTGGCCCACGATACGCGCTTGGTCGAAATTCGCCGTCTCCGCCAAGAGAACCGGGCGTTGCGCGGTCAGTTGGACGCCACCCGGGCCAAGATCGTGCAATTGGCTCGGCAGGTGTTTGGTCGCAAGTCGGAACGGCAAGGTGCGTCCGCCCCGCCTTCCGAGAGCGCCGAGGCGGGGCCCGACGGTGCGTCCGCGCCGCAGGAGCCCACGCCTCCGGCCTGCGGGCCACACGGTACGCGTCCAGGCGTGCCATTCGGTGATCGGGATATTGGAACCGCTCACATGAACTTCCGTGGTGACGCGTGTCCCCGACGCTGACGGCGTCGGCGGCCTCCCCCTGGGAGCCGCTGCAAGAGCCCGGCTACTGTCTGGGCGTGGAACCGCGGCCGGCGTTTTCGGCCCGCGTCCGCGCTCATGCCCTCCAGCAGGGATTGGCGTCGCCGACCTGTACCCGGGTGATCTTGCTGGGCGATGGGGGGCGCCAAATCGTCAAAATCTTGGACATCTGCGAACACCTCTGGGCCTATGGCCGGAGCTATTCCCGGCTCAAAGCGAGGGCAGACTTGCCGCCTTTACCCACCGCGATGAGAAAAATGGCCATAACCATACCCGCAAGGCGACCTTGGTGCGGTGGAAGATCGTTCCCGCGGTCACCGAGGCTTGGTGACCACACGCCGCAGATTCATACACCGGCGCGGTCCGTGCCGACCGCTACACCGTCCAATACTTGGTGCCTTGACATTTGGGGCATACAAATCCGTTCGGCCATCGTTGATCAAACAGATATTCCCGACAAGCTTTGTCATCCGGAATTTGTCTTGCCATTCGAGCAATGTCATCCGCGGTTCCCTTCACGGCCAGCCTTTAATTACCCAAAATACACGGCTCTTGCACCAAGACTGCTATCGACCGTTGACGCCAGTTCTCGGAGCAAAGCAACTCGCAATATACGATGACCCAAGATGGGCTTGGTTGTTCTACTTGTGCATCAGTGAGCCAAATCGATGGGCTCGACATATTTAAACGGATAGCAGTCATTGTGCAAGAGCCAAATATACCGTACTTTTGGGATTGATTTTGAAAACCTCCCTGACTTATCTGGGGATGCATGTCGGGGTATCCAGGCTTGCCGGGAAACGACGATCCCTTGCGAAAAAGCCCCGGCCGGAAGGCCGGGGAAAGGGACGAGACGCTGCGGACCGGGTACTGGCCAGGACGCCGCGCGCACAACGTCCCGGTCTGCGGTGACGATGAGGGAAACACGAACCGGCGGGTTTTCGAATCACGGCCAGATCCTCTGGCGTGCAATTGCGCAAGGGGAAAACCTTTGGCGCGTTCGTCAGCATACCGGTAGCGCAGCGCTATCCGCGTTCTGTGATGCGACGAGCTTCTCTTGACTCCGCCGGATAGCGACTAAAGGAAATGCATCTACAGCGGAAGCGAGTGGCCAAAACCCATACCCCCCCAGAGCGAATACGCTCACGGTTCTAAATACACTTGGAAGTTAGGGATGCGCGAACAGCACGGTCACAAAGCCAACGATAATGGCGGCGAGGGTGGCTCCGTACCAATATTGAAGGCCATCAATGCGTGTATTGGTTGCATCAATGCGAGCATTGATGGCATCAAGCTTTTGCTCGAACTTGGTGTCCAAGGCATCAATGCGAGCGTTGGTGCTGTCAAGCTTGGATTCGAGCTTGTCTTCCATGCGATGCAGTTCCTGGAGCAAATGAAACCCCCAAGACGAAGGAATATCCGCCTCGGACACCGCCGGGGGTCGTTCGTTATCGGACATCGACATCCCCTTCCTTCTTCCTTCAGTATAGCATGCCTTTTGAACAACGCGCTCTGCTGACGGTTTCGGTTGCGCCATCGCGGCGAGGGTGAACTGACCGAATTCGACGGTCTTGGTACCCCCTTCCGGGGCGGCCATCGTCTCTGGATTCGGCAATGTCACGCACGCCACAATGTCTCCTGCGGCCGATCCCCATGAAGTCCAACGGCTTGCCCTGATCGAGGCTTAAGTTGGGGGCGCGGGCTGGGGAAACAACGCCGAATCGTCGGCGTCAAACGGTTGATGCCAATCTCCGTGGCGAATCATGAGCGCCAAGGCGACCCCTTCTCGCGCGGCCGGGCGTTCGATCGCCGTCAGCAAGGCCCGGTAAGTAAACTGGTGCGTCACGCGGTTAACCTTGGCGCTCACATCCCGATCGTGGATGAACTGCAAGTCTTCCACGACCAATCCCGCTCCCCGAGCCGTCGCCCACTGCACGGTTTCGACGGCGAGACCTCCCACCAACGCATCGCGTTGGGTCGACCGGACATCGAAGAGACGGGGGTCGCCGATCGTCGCGAAGGCGTGGGGATTGCCGTTCGGCAACACGTGACAGAGAGCCAAAAAGGTGCTGTTGGTATCCACGCCCACCCAACCGTGGCGTGCGGACGTCTGAACAGGGGCCGGAGATTCTTCGACGGTGATTCGAACTTGGTAGCGACCCTCCTCACAAGGCGTCACGCTGCCGCGTTCCGAAAGACCATCATGCCTGGGAGGTGAGCGCCGTGGCGGGAAACGAGAAGTAGTACCACCCTGACTGATACCCCGCCATGATTTGATTATTCCCGATCGCCTCGAGCGGACTGGCCGAATTCGCGTTCAAGGGGGTTTGGGTGGGCGGCACGATAACGTGCCAGGCGTGCGGGCCGCCACTCCACAGATAGATGTTGCCGCCAGGAGCCGCGTAGACCAGATTGCCATTGGGCGCTGCCGTTAATTGCCCGGTACCCAGTCCCATGGCCTGCCGCGGCACGGAAATAATTTGCCAGCTTTGGCTCATCTGATGGTACTCGACGAGTACCGGCTTCGCCAGCGGCACCAAGGCCGCCATATCGCCGTTGGACAGGACCGCCAGGTCATTGGGTGCCACCCCCAGGTTGGGGAAGTTGGGGATTTCGGTCCAGCTTTGTCCCCCATTGGCGGTGGTCAAGACCGGTCCGATTCCGCTGCCTGCGATCGGAACCAGCGAAGCCACAAGGGTGTTGGGGTCTTGCGGGTTGACCGCGAAATCCTGCACTTTCCACCGTGCGTGGTTGACACCCAGAATCGTTGTCCACGTCGAACCGTTCGTACTTTCCCGCAGGCTCCCGTTGACGATCGCCCAGTACTGATGATACATGGCGACCAAATGGGAAAAGGTGACGCGTCCTAGCGTCCAGGGTGTCCAGGATCGGCCTTGATTATCGCTGACAAAGCCTCGGCTGAGTCCGGAAGAGTCTTCTTCAACGAGCAAGGCGTGAGTGGCTTGGGCCGGCAGCCCGGCAATCGTGGCTGTGTTCGAGGCGGCCTGGCCGACCGGGGGAGGGTTCCATTGGGCTGGCGCCAGCCCGGTGAGCACGGTCCAATAGCCACGGTGGCTCGCATAGACCCAGGGACCGGCAGCGGTAAAACTGTTTAGTTGCGAGGTACCACCAACTAACCATTTCCCGGCGAGGAGCTTGGGGGCTCCTGCCGGCTGAATGCGTTGCACCGCAGCGAGCGTGCTAGCCCGCTCGACGCGGAAGCTGAGGACGGGGCGGTTGCCAGCGAACAGCACGCCGCTTTTCGGTTGATGATGTTGGCCGACGACCAGGGCGAGCTCAGTGCCGGGTACGCCGGCGATGGTGTAGGTCCCGCTTAGGTTAAACGAGTGCGCGCTCGGACTGACGACCGGATACGACGTATATACGGGTACCATGCTTTGGACGGCCACCTGGCGGGCGGAAAAGATGCGCAGCAAGTTTCGTATCGTCTGCGGCAACGCGGGACGGGAGGCAACTGGCACGGTCACCGTGACCTGCTGGCGGTGTAGCGGCGGCATCCAGGGAATGAACAGGGCAGCAATGCCGGCGGCGCACGCGGCGGTACCGCTCACCGTCCACTTCAACCAGTGGCGGAAGTGGTCCTGCCTCGGTGGCCACTGACCCGTCCAATATACTCCCATGCGATCGAAGGCGCGGTCGAGGGCTTCGCCGATAGAACCAGAATCATGTTCTGGAGGGAGACTCACAGGGTTTCCTCCTCCCAAATAGGGGCCAATAGCGGCCGCAGATGCTGGCGGGCGCGATACAGCCGCGTCTTCACCGTTTGTTCGTTTAAGCCCAGCGCCGTTCCGGTTTCTTTGATGGAATGGCCAAGATAATAGAACAACAAAACGCACTGCCGTTCGGATAGATTCAACTGCATCACCGCCTCCATGACCGCGAGTTCCTCGATGGGGTCGCCATCGCTGGCGGCGGCATGGATCAATTCCATCAAATCGCTGGAATCCTCCGGGTGGCGCCGCTTATGCCGCAATCGGTCTCGGCACAGGTTGCTGACGGTGTGAAAGAGCAGGGCCGTACTCAGAGACTCGACGCCGCGCCGGACGCTGTGGCGCCATAGGCGAAGAAAAGCCTCTTGCACCACGTCTTCCGACTCGCTGCGGTCCCGTAGGGTAAGAAAGGCAAATCGGAGCGCTTTGGTGCCGTGTGTCTCCATGAACGCCGCAAATGTTTGCTGGTCCCCTCCTTCGGCAGCCAGTCCGATTCACCCGCCCTTCATCTATGACAACGCTCCCGCACGCAAAAAGGTTACACTTCTACGTTTCTATTATCACACTATCATGAATCAGCCGGTTGGTGGTTGCCACTTGTATCCGCGAAAAAGGTCCCAATTTCGAAACCGTTCGAGCATAGACCAAGTTAGGCGACGATCGACGCTAACGGCCGCCTGCCACGCGGATCGACTAGCAGTTGACCGGCCTGGACGCAACGCAGTGCCCTTCAGTGAGGAACGAAATTCGTCCCAGTTGTCTCTGGCACCCCCAATCCGAACCTCCGAGAAAAAAGATTGCGCTGACGAAATTCAGATCGAGACGGCGGTGAAAACTTTCCTGTAACCTATATCCCGTCGTCGGCGTTTTAGCTAATATAGGCGGAAAAAAGGGGGGATCTGGATGGCAAGACGACGCGTTCTTCAATATTTGGTGCCGATGCTGAGCTTGGCCATGCTGTCGGGATGCGGAGCACCGGGGTCACCCATCGCCAGTCTGACCCAGGTTCGACCTTCCGCGCGTCCGCGCTTCTTGCCGACATTACTGAGCCGCCATGAGAAACAGGCCGCCGCGGGCACGATTCGGGTGCGCTGGGGTCGCGGGTACCGCCTTCCGATCCCGGCGTCCGTACGTCATCAGGCCATTGGGATTGCCGACACTCCTCGCGGGGTTCTGATGTTATTGCCTCCCGGTTGGCTGGCGTCGAGCCGTTCTCAGTGGTTGCTGGCGTTGTCGCGATACCACCCCTCACCTCAAAATCTGGCTGCCGGCGCTCGGGTGGTGGCGCGCCTGGCAACCGGCAAATACTCCGCGCAGATGACGTTGGCCGCAATTACCGGAGGCTATGCGTTGATTGCCGAGCAGTATCCCCCGGGCACGCGGCGGGATGCCCGCCTGTTGAGCGTGGATATCGACAGCGGGCGGACACAAAGGCTCCACGTTTGGGATCCTGGGCGCTTTAGCGGGTTGCCCTTCGTTGATGGACGGGGTGTCGTGGCGTGGTGGGATGCTGGCACCGGTCACGCCACTGCCTTGCAGTTATCCAGCGGAAAAACCGTAACCATCCCCGGCGTCGGTTCCGGGCAGGCGCTCGACTGGCAGAATGGGATGCTGTGGGCGGATGGTGCCCCGGTGCGCCTGCCGTATCTTCATGCCTACCGCCATCCCTTGCCGCACGGCTACCGGTGGCTGGGTAGCCCGCCGATTATTGCCGTGCCCTCCAATTGGCAGACGCACCCGTCGTCGAATACGGGAACGGTGGAGGCCGCCAATTCTCGTCGTCCGCGGATGCGAGTTGTCGTCGAAGTCTCCCACTGCGGCGGCTGTTTTTTGCCGGCTCATATCCTCGGCGGCGGTGGAGCGGGCAACACGGTGGAAGGCCCGGAAAGCCCGGAACTCTCAATCCGCGCGGGCGCCCGCCTGTTGTGGTTATCGGACCACGCCATCGCCTACACGCTGCCGTCGCCGTATCGAGGATATGGCACGTACGGGGTCACCGTGAACGGACCGCAGGGTGGGGTGGTGAAGGCGGTGATTACCTTGCCCAAAGAGGACAAAAAAACGGCTACCACGGTCCTCAATAGTTTATGGTGGCCTTAGAGAGTTTGAACGCCGTTCCGCGCATTTCCCTGCTCAGGCGATAGCCAAGAGGGCAGGCCTCTTGGACGCTCGCAGGGATTTGCTTTCGTTCTCCCGCCGCCGGTCAAGGCAGTGGAAATCCCGAAGAAAATCGGAGGTGTCCGCATTCTGAGGGTGCCAACGGTCATCGACCGGCCTTGGCAACGGGCCGCGACGGAGGTGCTGAACTCCATCGATGAGCACGATTTCCTGGATTGCTCGTTTGGCCGACGACCGGGGCGAGGAACGCATCACGCCTTGGCGCCGCGCAACGAATTCATTGCGGGCATGCGCGTGAGCTGGGTGTTCGAGGCGGACCTGAAGAACTTCTTCGGAACCCTCGACCACCAATGGACGATGACATTTGTGGAGCATCGCGTCGGCGACGCGCGGATGCTCACCCTGATTCGATATGGTGGGTGGAAGTGGGCGTGTTGGAGGACGGCCTGGTGCAGAACAGCACGGAAGAAATCCGCAAAGCGGATCCATCAGTGTTCCGCTCAGCAATATCTACCTGGTTAAAAAACCTACGATAATCTCCTTCGGCGCTTCTCGGCCCCTAACGGGACCCGCGGTCCTCACAGGATTCGCCCCCATGCTGTGGGCTAATCCTTACCCATTAGCAGCCATATATTACCATCGTATGAGGCGACTATGTCTGAAGGGTTTAGGGTGACGCTCTCACGACCGATGCCGGCCGCAAGGAACCGTCTCTTGGAGGCGCTATTGAGCGCACGCCAATAGCCCGTCGCAAAATGCGACGGGAATCTCCGCAAACCCGAACTTACCGCCCTGGCATCAGGTGAGTCCAGCACCAACAAAG
>JAJZZH010000068.1 GCA_021797675.1 Bacillota bacterium
GTAGCGGTCTATCGACGGGAAGTCGGGGAGGAATGAGTACGGTGACGTTGATCTAATGGCTAGAGCGATTCGGGACCGAAGAGGCAGGTCAAGAGTACCGATATCAGCAGCGATGGCCTAACGGATTTGTCTGCCCCAAGTGTCAGGGAACGAAGTGCTGGAAGGTGTACCGGTCCGGACGGACCGGTACGTTGTATGAATGCAGTGTTTGTGGACATCAAGATTCGATCACGGCCGGGACGATTTTTCATCGCACAAAAGTATCCTTGCGGGTGTGGTTTGTGGCCATTTTCCTGATAGCGGTCGACAAAGGAGGAAAATCCGCTCTAGCGCTAAGCCGAGAACTGGGGTTACGGTATAGCACGGCCTGGCTGTTGCATCATAAGATTCAGTGGGCGATGACCGACCGCAATGCCAAGTACGAGTTGGGCGGCTTGGTGGAGCTCGACGACGCCTATCTTGGCGGCGTCAGTCATGGTGCGGGAAAACGGGGCCGCGGGACAGACCAAGATCCCGTGGTGGTTGGGGTCAGTTTGAACGAAAAAAGCCATCCGAAATATGTCTTTTTGGAAGCCGTCGAGTCGTTAAAGAAGGAAACGGTGTTGGAAGTCCTTAAACGCCGGGTCGAGCAGTACGGGGTGTGGTTGAGTGATGGCGCCGACATCTACGCGGCCGGGGCGAAAGCCCATCACGCGGATCACCGGGTCACCTTGAGTCGGGATCCCGAGGCGCCCGAGGTCTTTCATTGGGTCAATACGGTGATAAGCCTCGCGAAAACGTTTATTGATGGGACCTATCACGGGCGCGGACGTGCCCGGCGCCAGCTCTATTTGGAAGAATTCAGCTGCCGTTTTAATCGCCGGCATCTGGGGACGCGAATTGCCGATCGCCTGCTCTTGGCCTGCCAGGCCAGCCGGCCACATCCGAACGCGACCTAACGCGGGCGACGGTACCCTAGGTTTACCCTTCCCAAGACGACGAAGTCCCCTCCCAGCTCCAACGGATCCGTGGGGTCAGGCATGTGGCGCCCGCGCAGCGTATCAAGTACACCCCAGGTCGCCGTCGTGTCACTAGGTGACACCTTTCCACGAAAACTCCAGCGAAATTGCTGCCACTTTCTTGTCCGAGATCTAGGCCTGCAATCCTACCCGGCGCTTTCGTTTAACGGGTGGTGGAGGCTGTGCCCTGTAACCTGACTTATCTGGGGATGTAGATACCGCAAACATACCGCAAATCCGGCTAACATACCGCAAAGTGGACGGGAGTCTTGTCACCCGCCTCCCTCGCTTCGGCGAGGGAGGGAGCGGGGGAGAAAAGCCCAGTAGAGAGGAAGAGCCATCGTGCCCACCTTTCCTCTCTATCGGGCTTTTCTCGTATTCACGCGCCCTGATCCCATGCCGGCCGTCGGTGCGGCATGCGTGCGCTATGCTTCCCGAGCGGAAGCCACGCCGTCACGGCCGATCAAACCCCCGCTTGGGCTCGGGGCCCCTGCAACGGTTCGAGGACGGGGCACCAGAAACCCTGCCGGCATGCATGTCACCGCCGCGGCGAGGATCCACAAACAGCATAGCAGCGTGGTGATAGACGCTATCCATGATGACGTGCACGGACCACAACGCGACGCCGTCGGACGCGACGGGGAATGACGAGTTCGACCCGGCCCGTTGGCCGTTGAGCTAAGGGCGGGATGTCGCTGTAATCGATCGTTTCGTCAGTCAAGGCGTCTACCGCTGCCCAGTCCGTTTGGCTAGGGGGAATCTCGTGCCGATCAGTCCGCCAAGTTCTCCTGATAAAACGCTTGTTCACGGCTATTCCCCTTTCTCAGTGAGATGGTTCGGATGGCTCCCGATCGTTCCGTGTATACACAGACACACACGCGCTGCCGGATAATACCATAGGCTACCCAGCGTGTTTCGCGATAATCCTTGCGGGTGTCCTGGAGCCTCACGTAAGGTTGTTGAAACAGTTCCGCCACATCGACGAAATCCAGACGATGTTTGACCAAATTGGACTGCCGTTTGGTTTCGTCCCACTCTAAACGCATCGTGTTTGGTCCTTTATCCTTAATGATTAGTATAGTGCATCGAGACCGCCGTTGGCGAATGGCTGCTATTTCGCAACGAGCTGGCGGCTCAACACGACCAAGGCGTCTCGCGCTGGGCGGCTCAAGCGCGGCCAAGTGGCGATGAGCTCATCCAACTGGGGATCCGGTTTTCTATTATTCGCGGCCACCCGCATAGGGGACTGGCCGTTCGCGGTCCACACCTCGGCCAGCCAGACGAACAGCACCAGGGGCAGGGATGGCTCGCCCTCTTCGTCGTCCGCCCAATCTCCCAAAAACCGCGATGCCGCCGCGTAACTTTGCGCGCTGGCCTGCCGCCAGAGCACAAACCAGGCCGCGCGCTGGGCGTCGCCGGCCTCCGCCGCGGCATCGCCCTGGAACAGCGAGGTAAACCGGATGTAGCGCCCAGCGCCCACCTCGACGTAGGTGGCCCAACTTTCCACTACCGCCGGCGGCGGCTCGGCGGCCAAGGCTTTTCGTCCTTCCGCGACAATCGCCGTGGCCTGGCAGGCCAAACTCCAACACACCTCGGGATCATGAGTCGGATCGCTGTAACGCGCCAATAAAAACTGAACCTCATCTGGCCAGGTGGCGGCGGCAGCAAAGACCAGCGTCGCCCAAGAATCGGGCTGGGGCCGCCCGTCGTTTAGCCCCGCAGACCACCGAAACAGCAACTCCACGGTGGGCAGTGCCAGTCCGCGCTCGGCGCGGGACAGCACCCCGACGTGGATTGTGGACAGGCGGCTGAGTTCGCGCAGGCTGTGCCCACCGTATAGTGCGCGGAGCCCGCGAAGGAGCGTGGGGAGGGGAGCATTGGGATCGATGATAGGGGTATCCATAGCAACTTCACCGTCCTTCGTAAGTGAGAAGTGAGTGCAACCATCATAAATCATAACAAAATGTAGCGTGATGCACAACAGTGAAAAGCTGCAAGATCCGCCGCATCGCGTCGAAAACAAGACCACGTGGACAAATTCGGCCCAATATCGCCCTATATTTGCATTGCGCAGAGCGCAACAATAGCGCATACTACACGCAACGGGTTGGATCCCGTGGAATCGCGGCCCGCAACACATCCGGCCGGCCAGCAACTGTATTTGAAGGTTCCGCAAGACATCGTTTCAACTGGGCTGCAACCGACGCCGAGGACGGAAATCCCTGGCAGTGACTGGAAAACGGACCCGGCCGCATCCGGGGAGTATCGGGTCGATTAGACGGCCCAGTGGTGTACCCGGGAAGTCCCCGGCGAAGCCATATCCGGGCGGGTCGTCGGCTGGATGGGGGCTTGGCTTGACCGAGGAATCCGGACTTATTGTCTTTTGTGTCTTTTGTAAGGAGGAAACGTGATGAAGTCAACCGATATCGGTTTCAACGCCAGTGGCCGTCCGGAACCCCTCGCTGACGATCATGTGGACGCGGTAGTAAATGCGGTGGATGCGATCGATCGGGCGCGGCTCAACCGTCCGGCCATGGTTTCATCCGCTCGGCGGTCGTTGCGCGCCGCCGCCGGTGGCGCGTCCGTTCATCGCGACGGCGACGGGACGGTGAAAGATTTGGGTCCGGACTTGCTCCGTGTGGCAACGGCCATACGTTCGCTTGGGGAGGAATTTCGAGCGAAGGCTGCAGCCCAGGTCGGCCAGCCGGTGCTGCTCAGCCGCCGATTCGGCGTGCTCCAGGATGTGCGGGTGATCGCGGATGGCGGCGAGGCGGAGTTGCGCCTGCGCGCGACGGCCGTGGTACGGGCGGGAAAAAAGCGGTGGCGGAGCGGGGAGTGATCGCGCTGATCGTGGGGATCCAGGATCGCCCGGATGTACCTGCTACCGAATATGCGTTCACCATGATCGTGCCGATTCCGCAGAAAATTCACACGTATCGCGGCCGCCCGGCGGTGGAATGGCGTGCGTATACGGTCACCGCCGAGGTAGCCTGTCATCGAGCGCTCACGCCCGACCGCGACGCGGCTTACCTCCGCCAGGGGCTACGCGGCTCCGGCTCGCCGTCATGCAGAAACTCGCCGCGATCGCCAAGGCGGGGTAGGAAAGGAGGTGCGGTGATGACTTTCAATGGTACTGAAGCGGCAATGGACCTGGATCGGCTCCCGCCGATGTTGACGGTCGGCCAGGTGGCCAAAATCTTCCAGGTTCGCCCGGCCACGGTGCGCGGGATGCTAACCGACGGTCGCCTGCCCGGGGTCCGGCTCGGCACCGCCCATGGCGATTGGCGGATTCCGAAAGCTGCCGTGGCTCGGCTGACGGCCGGGTAACTCCGCCGGCGTACCCTAGCCCCGCTCATGAGAGCGGGGCTTTTTTATATATGTAGGTAGTCGGTGTTCCGGCCTTCGCGGCCGGGACGTGTGTTTGCGCGAAGGAGGAAAAAATGGCAACTTCAACCTTGGACGCGGAGCCTGTAATTCAGGGGATTATTCGCGACTTCCTCGCCGAAGCGTATCCCACCGCCGAAGCCATGCGCGAAACGGCGAGCATGGGCACGATCACGGAGGCACTGCGCGGCCCGGTGTATGATGCCGCGCGCGCGGAACTGGGCAAAGCGGTGGTCGGCGGCAATCGCCGGCGTTTCGCCGACGAATGGCGCGGGCTGACCGCGCGACAGCTCGTCCAGCGGTTTGACGATCACCCCATTGCGATCATCCGAACCGGCCAGGGCCAAAGGCAGTATCTTTACGATTATGTGGAATATGGTCCGAACCCGGCCGCGCTCGCCGGCACGCCGTTGAAGGCCGCGCGCCAGATCACGGATGGGATGTACGGGCAGCCCGCCTGGATGCGCGCATTGGTCGACGATCTGAACGGCCGGGATCCCAAACTGCCGTGGAGAAGCGTGGAAGTAGTCCACGCCAAGGGGAGTGCTTCGTACGTGTTGCGCTCGCCGGCCTTAGCCTCACCCTCGCCCATCCACATTCGCGCGGTCGGCGGAGCACCCCCCCCCCCCCGCGTCGACGCCCACGCCATCGCAGGGCCGGGATGAGCTGGAACCGTCGTTGTAGCATCGCTGCCTTCCATTGCCTCGCTCTCACGAGCGGGGCTTTTGTTATTTTTTGTTATTTGTAGGAGGTGTTTTTTACGATGAAGGTCGAATTCGCCCCGAACGCGATTTATCTACGTTCCATGCTGGAACTCTGCTGTAATACGGCCGCTGGCTTCCCCAATGATCTCGAGCAAGGAAAACGCGGCGTGGTAGGTGCGCCAATCCTCTTGGAAGCTCTCGTAATCCATTCCCTGAATCAGTTCTTTCAGTTTGGTTGTCGCATCCAGGATATCGCGCAAATACTCCGCATTAGTTCGGGGTAGTCGTTTGGACATAAATCGTCTCCTTGGTCGAAAGAATTTCTTCCCGGAGAATGGGTCTAATCGCCGACATGAGGACAAGATCCACGGGACGCCCAAACAGAGCTTCTAACGCTGCAGCCAAGCCACCCAGCCAGAATAAGGTGACCAACGTTCCGAACAGGAACGACACGGCGACATCGACGTCGCTGGTCGGGGTAAAGTCATTGCGCAACACCGAACCAAACAACGCGAGTTCTTGAACCCGATATCGACGGCAAATTTCAGTCAGAACATCCTCCTTAATAGCCAATGGCAACGAGGAAGGAATCATAATGGTTTCCATGGGCTAGCCCCTTTGTTGGCTTCTTCTTCTCTTTCTGTGCTTATTGTATCAAGACAGCCAAGGCCGTGTCGAGGCCGACACGAGACTGGGACGAGAGCAAGCAGAGACCGCACATCCTGACCTTTTCACTCTATCGGCTCTTACCCTCCGGTCAACTCCGCTGGCAAGTCGGTGACTTTGCCACTGGGCAAACGCTCTAACGCACGCGCCAACAGCCGACACCCAGCCGACACCCAGCCGCCATCCATTCGCTCATCGGAGCGGTCTCCGTCATTCGCGGAAACCGGAGTCGGGCGATTTGAAGGCTCTTGCACGATGACTGCTATCCGTTTAAATATGTCGAGCCCATCGATTTGACTCACTGATGCACAAGTAGAACAACCAAGCCCATCTTGGGTCATCGTATATTGCGAGTTGCTTTGCTCCGAGAACTGGCGTGAACGGTCGATAGCAGTCTTGGTGCAAGAGCCGATTTGAATGGCCGTTCCGGTCCGAATCCGGACCACGATTTCCCGATGGGGCCGATCCACATTCCTTGACACATCCATCGTGTCCTCCATGGTCATCGCTTGCCTCTCGCTGGCGGGGCACGCTGGCTTGCCAGCCTTCGGCACAGCGCGACGGGCGGGGAGCGGCGACACGAGAAAAGCCCCGTAGAGAAGAAGGGGGTGGGCGGCCGACCTTACGGAAACCGCCCAAGAATAGCGTCAATCCACGCCTGAAACGTGTGGCCTGGGTGCTGAAGCAGCCACAGCGGCCAGCCCAACGGCAGGGTGCCGCCGAACTGCGGAACTGCGGAATGGTGATACGGGCCGGCAGGGCATCCACCCAGCGGGCGATCGGCCCCATCAACAGCACCCCGTGGGCGGCGAAGAGTGCCGCCGCCCCCCCTACACGATCCGCCCGATCCACCGAGCCGCACCTTCACAGGTGTCCGGTGGATGGCCACAAATTCCAGGGCTTCGGGCTTCCCGGATCGCATGGGAAGCGCGGGATGGGTGTGCTCCCGGACTTTAATGCCTGTCATCTCGTCGATGGAATGCACTTCGACCCCCTCCTTGGCCAATTGCGGTGCGTCCGTATAGAGTCGCAGATCTTGCGGACATTGGCCTCGAACGCTTCCGGATCGTCCACGTCGGGATTTAACCCATAGCGACTCCAATGGGGCTTGAGATCGGCTTGGGCCAGATACCGCCCGACTTGGCGGGCGGAAATGCGCTCCACGAACCCCCGTTGGATGGCCGTGCGGGCCAAGGCTGCAGCGGTCCAATGCGAAAGCGGGACGTCATATTTCTCGGGGCTCTCGCACGCCATCTGCAAAATGAGGGCAAGCTGGATATTGGTGGTTTTCCCCGGATGGCCCGAGCGCGGGGCATCCTCCAGCGCAACGCCGATGGCCGCGCGTAAGGCGCGCGGCTGGTTGGCTTCGATCTGATTGAGGCGTGAAGCCCTGGCCGCCCAGCGCTGGCGCCACGCTTTCACCGTATTGCGAGCCAACCCGGTCGTCTGGGCGATGCGCAGATTTTTCTCGCCCTCGGCGGCGAGCAGGATAAGGGTTGCGCGTTGGGCGAGATGCTGGGGGACATGCGTGCCTTTTTTCAACTCCTCGAAGATTTGGCGTTGCGGAGCACTCAGGGTAATTTGCGGAGCTTGAAATAGGTGGAACTCCCGATTGCGCCCGAGGATTTCGGCGGGTCTCCGCGGCGCGTCTGGAAAGTCCAGCTCGGATTTGGCCGATAATACTGTATCGCCCAATATGGCAAACATGACGAATGCCGCGAATTGCCAATATTGGCAATTGGATTCCATGACACGGACTTACGTCGTCGTGTACTAGGAGCATGTCCATTAATTCGAATCATGCCAACCGTATCCACAATATATGGTACCGTTTCCAGAAACTGTGGAATATATTGTAGTTTTGCACGTGCTCATGG
>JAJZZH010000044.1 GCA_021797675.1 Bacillota bacterium
CACTCACGTGTTCCTCACCCGTCCGCCGCTGACCGACCCCTTTCGGGGCCGATCCGCTCGACTTGCATGTATTAAGCACGCCGCCAGCGTTCGTCCTGAGCCAGGATCAAACTCTCCATGGCTCCGCTCTCGACGAGTTCCCTCGCCGAGCGCGTGATTCACATTCGTTGTGGTTCCCTGACGATATAGTTTTCAAGGACCGGGTCGCAAGACGAAATTCTACTCGGCGCCTACCCTCCTGTCAACCCCCAATTTATCCGTATTCCCCAACCTGGTCGCATGCCCTGAAGCCGGGCCGCTAGCCGTGGGCCATCCGGCGCATTCTTTGCGACCAGCGGGCCCCCAAAAAAGGCAACAGATATCGCGCACCTGCCTCAGGCACGTACGGCCAAAGGTGCCGCCTTCCCAATTCTTGAAGCACCCATTGCGCCCGTAGGTGATCTCCCAGCAAGCGAAAGGCGACCCAAAATCGCAAGTAATGCCACGCCTCGATCACCCGAAACTCATGGGTTGGGACCTTCGCCCGATGTTTCTCTAGCGTCGGTTGCATCGTTCGAAAAAGCCGCCATACGTCCTTACTGTACCCGCTTCCCACGTCCCGATACATCACCAGCGGCTCATCCACTTTTTTCACGCGTGCGGCCTCGGCCACCCGTACCCACAAATCCCAGTCCTCGGCTCCGTCCACCGATGGATCGAATCCCCCCACCCTTTGCAACAGTTCGCGACGCGCCACCACGGTGGAGGTTTGAAACCGATTGAGCACCAGGAGCTTCCGAAACGAAATCGAGGTCACCTTCGGGTCCGCGAGGAGCGCGGGCGGACCGGCGGCAAACATCCTAACCCAATCGGACGCGATCAATCCCACCGCCGGCTCCGCTTGCAGCACCCGCAACTGCCGTTGCAATTTGAGCGGGTGCCAGCGATCATCGGCATCCAAAAATGCGACAAACTCTCCGCGGCAACGCGCGATTCCACAGTTTCTGGCCCTAGAGGGTCCTCCGTTGGACACCTCCACCACCGTCACGCTGGGAAACTGCGACCGAACCCAGGCTGCGGTACCGTCGTCCGAACCGTCGTCCACTAAAATTACTTCCAAAGGGGCTACCGTCTGCGCAAAGACCGAATGCAACGCTTCGTCAATCGTACTGCGCGCGTTATACGCCGGGATGACTACGCTGATGCTGGCCGTCTCGTTCAATCCTGCTGTCCACCCCCTGTTGGCGGCGGAGTTCCAGCGCCTTTTGCACAACGTCAACATCAACGAACGGTACGATCTGATCGCCAAATCGTTGATAGGTCTCCGGTCCGCGGCCGGTAACGAGAATAATATCATCCGAATCCGCCTGAAACACGGCTTCCTCAATGGCCTTGGCCCGATCAAGCTCTATTTTCCACAGGCGACCCGCGTCCACTTCATGGATTCCCGCTAAGAGGTCGTCGGCTATCGCCCGCGGATCCTCAGGCCCCGGACTATCGGACGTCACCACAATCCAATCGGCCCACCGGGCGGCTATTTTCCCCATCTCCGGCCGTTTGCCGTGATCTCGTCCCCCCCGCGCTCCGAACACCAGCCACAAATGGGCAGGATGTAGATCCTGCACGGTGATCAGGGTCTGGTAAAGGCCGTCCGGCGTATGGGCATAATCAACAATCACCTTGGGCCCTGGGTTGCCTTGAATCGCATGCATCCGTCCCGGAACCTCGGGCAACGTCGGGATGGCCTCCGCGATCGCGGCGGGTTCCAGCCCAAGGCGCATCGCCGCCGTAACTGCCGCCAGCAAGTTCGACACGTTGTAACGGCCAGGATGATTCAATCGCGACTCTAGCACTTGGTCGCACCCACGGATGCGAATATCCGTATGCCATGGACGCGCGTCCAAGATCTCCACCGTGACGTCCCCGTCGTACAATCCGTACGTCACTACGGGCGCCGTCGTCCTTCTCTGCACCGCTTCCCGGTGAAGGTCATCGGCGTTGAGCACCGCCCCCGCACTATCCTCGGCGAGCCCCTCGAAAAGCAAAGCCTTCGCAGCCACATAATTTTCCATCGTCTTGTGAAAGTCCAAATGTTCCCGGGTAATGTTCGTCAAAATTGCCATCTCGAAGCGCACCCCGTCAATCCGGTGTTGGACGATGCCGTGCGACGACACTTCAACCACCGCATAACGATATCCGAAGGCGTGAATGGCGGCCAGATAGCGTTGTAACTCCGGGCTTTCGGGAGTGGTGAGGCTGGCGCCCAAGCGTTCGCGCCCAATATCGTTCACGACGCTCGAGAGCATTCCCGTGCCCAGCCCGGCACAGCGTAACAAGTGCGTCAACCAGAAGACGACCGAAGTTTTCCCATTGGTTCCGGTCACCCCCACGACGGTAAGATCGTGGGAAGGATCGTTGTATAACCGACAAGCAAGTTTGGCCGCCTCGACGCGCCCCGACGGGACGCAAAAATAGGGCACCGGCAACGCCACATGTTGACGTTCGCCTACCACGGCTACGGCTCCCCGCGAAACCGCCTCGCCGATAAAATCGTGCCCATCATAAGCTTGGCCATGGGTAGCCACAAAAACATAGCCCGGCTTCACCTGGCGGGAATCGATGGTCACTCCGGTCACCGACGCGTCCAACTGCCATCCTTGCTCTGTCCACCGCAGCGGAGGCATATGGCCGACCCCCCCTCCTCGCTAGATTGCCGCGCCAACATGATAATCAGCTAAGAACTCGGTCAAGCCCGCACTACTCCATGGGTACGATTTTACCCCATTTTCACCCCTCTTTAGAACCCACACGGGGACATCTTCTGAGGATCATCGCCCAACATCAACCCGTAGGCAATTCTCACCGCTTGCCATCGGCGACCGCCTTAGTCCTGCCGCCGTGATCTGCAGGGCAATGCCAAGGCGGTGGGTGCACGCCGTGCCATCGACGATCCCGCGTGTGACGTATCCGACTGCCTGAGCACGGTGCATTCGCATCGCCTGGATCCATGATCAAATGAGAACAAAGGACGTCCCAGGCCAGCAACCAAGCCGGGCAATAATGCGCCCATGGTCTTGGTCGAGCCATCGCCTGCTCTCCCCGCTTGACCGTCAGGGCTTGGGCCCTGCTGCACAGGGGTTTCGGCCCCCAAGGCATTGAGAAGCCCTCGGAGCGAGATGGGGCGATCTTCCGTAAACCTGAACGAAGGTCAGCCAATCCTCGGCTACGGACGTTGCTGACCACCAGAAAAAGCCACCGTAGCGATCGTGCATGAACAAGAGGCCAGGAACCGGTTCGGCGCCACCAAGGAGGAGTTTGGTCAATGCGCCGAGCACCAATGATCAGAATTTGGCCCAACGCCCAGGGCCCTCGGCGTTCCGTGGCCTCCAACCGCCGTTTAACCGACACCCAAGCCCGGATTCGTCCGCTCCAGGCGGGCCAGAGGGCCATCGAGCGGATTTGGCCGCTCAACGTGGCGTGGACATCGGGCCCCGCCGCGCTGAGCGGGAATCCAATTTCACCTCCTGCTATGAAAGTGCATCGGATGAGCGCTTATTGCAAGAAGTCCCACATTTTCGGATCTTCGATGCCGATGCGCCAAAGCACGATGCCTCGCAGCTCAAATCCGCTGACCAAGTGGATCTTATTGAGAAAACTCTGCGTATTCTCGAACCAGACTGAATGCACCACGCCGTTTTGGAGATACTGAAAGTGATTGCCGTGGGCGCTCGGAGCGTATTGATGTCTTAATCCCTCGGCCTGCACAAAGCTTAGGGCAACGGCGCCTTCACCGTTCCAGTCATATCCATAGCCGGGAATGCCCAGGATCACTTTTTGATGCGGGACCACCGATATGGTATACGCAAGCACCGAACGCACCCAGGCGGTGGAGGCAATCGGTCCCGGGTGCCCCCCGGACCAATGCTGATCATAAGCCATGATCATCAGCAGATCCGCCTCCCTGCCCAGCACCGGGTAGTCGTAAGCCCCCGTCCAACTGTTGAGCGGTTGGCTTGCCGTCTCCGCCGGCACCGACAAGGTCACATAGTACCCGTGGACGTGAAACAACGCGCATAATTTACCGACAAACCGATTGAAACGGCTGCGATCGGAGGGCACAATACCCTCCCAGTCAAGATTTACCCCGGCAAACCGGTCACTTTCCACCATCGTCAGCATTTGCTCCATCGCCCGCTGTTCGGCGGCGGGACTCGCCAGCAACGCGCTCAACACGCCGGGGTCAGTTTGCTCGACGACGGCCAGATTCAGCAGACGATGGCGCTCGGCAAACCGCACCACCCCCGGTTGAGTTTGCCCGCTGATTTGTCCTGCCGCATTGACCGAATACCAGTCCGCCGCCACCCCGGTGAGCACAGGCGTTAACTGACGCAACTGGCTCAACGCGGTGGCGGGTGCGTTAGGGTCATAAAGATAGCCGAGGACTAGGCCCGTCCCCAGGTGGCGCAGGCGGGGCGGCCAAGTTTGCCCGGGCTGCGACGGTGGTGCCTGGAAGGTGACGCGAGCGAGTTGCGGCAGCAGCGCCCGGTCCCAGGTCTTGATTTCACTCGACCAGCCGGGTAAGAGGCTGACCAAGGCGACCATCACGCAAACGACCAAACCCTGAGCCAAAATTCGGCCCTGGCGAACGCTCCGGATCGTGGACGGATGCCACCGATGCACAACGCTCATCCCCTCGCGACAGCATTCTCGTCCTTCATCCTATGTCGAGCCCACAGCAGCTATGACGGCACCGACCTCGGCGCCGCGGTCAACGCATGATACAGAAGTTGCAATCCCCTCCTCCAAACCGTAATCTGTAACATAGCGAATGCGCATTGCAGGCGATCTTCACACGAAAAAGACCGCCTGTCGGGGAGGACACCGTCGCATGAATGCTTTGGTCATCGAAGACGACGACCGGGTGGCCCGCCTGCTTACCCTCGAGATCCGCCACGCGGGTTGGACGGTGAACTCGCGAGCCAGCGGGCGCGAGGGTTTGGCCGAGGCCGTCTCCGGAACCTATGATGTCGTGATTTTGGACCTGTCGCTGCCAGACTGGGATGGAATTCAGGTGTGCCAGTCTCTGCGCCAGGTGTCAGACGTGCCGATTCTCGTGCTCACCGCTCGCGACTCCGTCGACGATCGCGTGCGGGGGCTAGACGCCGGCGCCGATGATTACTTGGTGAAGCCGTTTGCCGCCAACGAGCTCTTGGCGCGCATGCGCGCCCTCATTCGGCGTCCTCACACCATGGTCAGCCAAGACAGCGTCATTCGACGCGGGCCCTACGAACTGTATCCTCTACGACGCGAAGTCCGGGTCGCCGGTCGGGGGGTGGAGCTGACCCGCCGGGAATTTGATTTGCTGCATTACTTCATGCAAAATCCTGGCATCACCCTCACCCGTGACATGATCTTGGAACGCGTATGGGGCTGGGGATATGCCGGCGGGTCTAACATTGTCGACGTTTATGTCGGCTACCTGCGCCAAAAACTCGATCAGCCCGGGGCGACCTCGCCCATTGTAACCGTGCGTGGCGTCGGCTATGCCCTGCGAACCGATCATGAAGGATAGGGCGGCCTCCTCCACCCGTCCTCGGCGTTGGCAAAGTCTGCGCACCAAGTTCACCATTCAAACCGTGATTTCCATCAGCGGTTTGGTGGTCATGGTGGCCCTGATCACCGTGACCTTGGTGGCCTTGCACCTGTATGACACGGCTCGTTCGCAAACCACCGCCTTTTACTCGAATTTGGTTTCGGTTTACAAAACGAGTCCTCGGGTCGTGTTGCAATACACGCGGGCAGCGGACCCGCATATCTGGGTTTTCCGCCACGGGCGCGTCCTCATCCGTTCCCCAAACACCCTGCCTGAGCCGCCAGGCCCCCTCAAGACCCGCCTGATCACTCGTCCGTATTTGACCTGGCGGCTAAGTAAATATGCCGATGGCCGCCACTGGGTTATCGATTGGCCGCTCGGCCCCGATCTCGACGTGATCGGCGATTTGATGGTCGTTTCGGCCACCGTAACCTTGGGTGCCAGCGTGGCCGGTGCCCTGCTGGGCCGCCGCACCACCCATCGCGTCCTGGAACCGGTCGCCGCCATGTCGCGCACGGTGGAAGCCATGCTCGACCGTCAGCAATATCGACCCATTCCACCGCCTTCACCCCGCCACGACGAATTTACCGAATTAGCGTCGGTGCTTTCGCACTTGATCACCACCCTGGAAGACCGCCGCCAACGTGAACGCCTGTTGCTGGCGGAGGCTGCCCATCAACTCCGAACCCCGCTGGAAGTCATCCGCGGCAACGTCGATATCCTGACCGATTGGGAACACGTCGACCCGGACACGGAACGCGACACCCTGCTAGCAATCAAACGCGCTACGGAAGAGATGACCACACTGGTTCAAAATTTGCTGACCTTGGAGCACGCCCGCAACTACCCAAACCAGTTGGTCCGCCTGGATTTACGGGAACTGGTGGAGGAGGTGGCCGAAGATGCCAAAGCCATAGGGTCGGAGCATGAGATCATGGCACGCCTGCCCAACTCGCCAGCGGTCGTCGACGGTGACCTGGCCGCAGCCCGGCGGGCGCTTTGGGCGCTGGTGGAAAACGCCCTCAAGTATGCACCCCCACGCACGGAAATCGCCATCCGGCTCGAGGCTCAGAACAAGCGTTGGATGATAGCCGTGGCCAATGCGGGTAGCCCGATTCCCGATGACGAGTTGCCCCGCCTGTTCGATCGTTTCTATCGCGGTCGGCAGACGCGAACGACCACCGGTAGCGGCTTAGGGCTAGCCATTGCCAAAGCGCTGATGGAAAACCAAAAGGGTGGCATTTTCGTCGACGCTTCGGACGGCTCTACAACCTTCACCTTGTGGTGGCCGGCATGAAGTGGGTACCATCTCCTGCAGGTCCTGGATGACGCACCCCGGGGAGTCCGACAGGTTAATGGAGGGGTTCCGCCACCCTGCTGATGTTCGATTTTCCCTGGGGGCAGAAGATCGACGCTACAGAACGGTTCGAACCGGGGAGTTTCAGCAGAAAGAACCTTACTTATGTTAGATCTTCCCTGATGTTGTTGACACTCCCCACGGCTAAAGCCGGGGGATTCTTGCGAGGAACCCACTCACGTGAGCTTTACTCGCAAGGGGTTTGCCAAAAGCCCCCTAGCCACTCGCTCGTACTCGAGTCTGTGGTTACTTTTACGCAAGATGTTGGCCGCTCCATTGACATCGGCGTTGATCGTGCTCCCATTAGCTGAACGATACAGACCGCGTTTCAGGCGTTGGCCGCTAAAGGCTAGCGCTTGGTGCATGCCGTTCCAGACGGGCATCGCATCCGCGTCAAGAAAACTCGCTTTAGACGTATAGGATTCTTCTTGCTCCCTATAGCGAATCCCGTATTGCTTACACAGATTGTCCAATTGCGTGCGCAATTGTCCGTGGGGGATTTGCACGAAGTTTTGGTTGTTTCGCTTCCCCAGATGGATGTCGCGCTTCCAGTCCGGGTTATATCCCACGATGACGGTCCCGATGCGGTTCGCCAGGCAATGGTTGATGATGTATCGCGCGGCCTTCATCATATAGTCGTGGACTCGGTGGTTACGCGTCATCGTGATTCGCGCCATTTGTTCG